>CABUOQ010000019.1 GCA_902493275.1 uncultured Bacillota bacterium
TAATTACTTTTATAAAAATTTTAATTTCCCTATTGTTTTTTAATAGTTAGTCTCCATATTAATATTGTCATTACTATTATAATAGATTTAATCTTATTTTAAATAGAGTTTTATCTATAGTATTTTTGATTTTTGCTATTTGGTTTATCTGGAATGGTCATTTTAACTAATCCATTTTTAATTGCCGGATTTAGATAAGACCCCCTAAGAGTTTCTTTTGATTTTATTCCTAATCTTTTCATTATTTCATTGGATGATAAAGGAATATCATAATCCATGACATCTAATAACTTATTGACCTGTTCAGAAATATTTCTCGATTCTTTTTGTGAGGTCGAAAGTACTATTAATAAAGTTTCATCAATCATTCTAAGCATAAATTCAATGAAGATATTTGAATCACCATTACTATGACATTTAGCTATCGCTTGATAATATTCATCTTGATATTTTTTTATTTGTGACTCAATTGGCATATACTCAAAAAGTTTATTCCATTTAGATAATATTACATTCTGCCATAATCTAGCGGTTCGACCATTACCATCACTAAAAGGATGTATAAATACGAACTCATAATGAAATACACAAGATTTAATTAATACCGGTGTTTCATCATCATTTTTTAACCAATCAAATAAATCATTCATCAGTTTTGGAATTAAATCATGTGATGGTGCCATGAATATTAGTTTCTCTCCATCAAATACTCCTTCACCATGATTTCTATATTGACCAGATTCATCTATTAAATTCGTTGTTAATATTTTATGTGCTCTTAATAAATCTTTTTGATTATATCCATCAAAACTATCAATTAATTCATAGACTTGATATGCATTTTTTACTTCTTGAATCTCTTTTAAAGGACCTAAAACTTGCTTTCCATTAATTACATCTCTAACTTGATTTAGCGAAAAAGAATTTGCTTCAATAGCTAAAGATGAATGCACGGATAAGATTCTATTATTTCTTCGTAATATAGGCATTCTTTCTATCGCATTATATATCGATATTTGACTTACTTTTTCAGTGATTGACATTACTTTTTGCAACATATAATTTGATATTGTGAAAGGTGGTTTATACATACTTGCATCTCCTTGTATATATTATACACTATTTTTTATTAAAATACATTATCTTACTTATATCTTGCTTAATATCTTGCTTAATATGGCTATTTATTACCCATTTAAAATATCAAAAATATTATTTATATCAATTGCTTTTAATAAAAATCATGATTGTTTTTTATTTCACAAATAGTTATCTTTCAATTATTTTTCATTTTCAATTTATCACACTTATTTACGTTTTGTCCAAGTAATAACTTCTGATGATTTTGTCATTCCAATACGTAAATAGAATTCTTGACCCGACAACACAATTGCTCTTTTTGTACCTCTTTCTTTCGCTAGATTTAGTGCTTCGTAGACAACTGCCTTACCAATTTAAATCTAAAACTTCATAGACTTGTGTCCTATGTCAAATAATCCCTTATAAATACTAGAATTTCCGCTAGTATTTTTTCAATAGGTACATAAACTTTAAAATTTTCTGTAACTATTTGTACCCACAAGTACATTTTTGCTTAAATTTTGAGTTCTAAAACTGTCTAGAACTATTCAAATTGGTTTAGATTGGTGTATTAAATAAATTTTAATCGCTTAAAAATTTTTGGCATAAACTATTGACTTTTAGGGAATAAATTTGCACAATTACAACATAAATATTCCCTAAAATTAAAAGGAGTTATAAAAATGAATAATTTAAGCAATATTCAAGAGTTGTTAAGAAAAAAAGCAGATTTGCAAACAAGATTGAATTTAATCCCATACACAGGAACGCCGGAAATCAAAGAAATTAAAAGTGGCAAGTACTTGTATATGCGCAAACGCGAACTAGGCAAATTAACATCTGAATATGTAGATAAATTTTCCGATGAGTTATATCAAACTCTTCTTCGCTATTCCAAGGAAGCGAGAAAACTTAAAAAAGCAATTAGACGAATTGAAAAAGAACTTGCACAATTAAATTATGTTCCTAACGAACTTTCGCCAGAAGTTCAACTAAATTTGGATTTTGCAAGAGCAAATATGAAAGTCAATATCCATGACCAAGCAATATTGGAAGGCGTTGCAACTACCTATCCACAAACAGAAACCATCATTGAAAATGGTAAAGTTAGCGGAATGCGTGCAAGCGATGTTCAAAAAATTCTAAACCTTAAACACGCTTGGGAATTTATCATGGACAAAGATGTTATTCAAGTAAAAACTGACTTCTATATTCTTTCATATATTGCAGAACTTGTAAACGAAGGTTTCTACGCTGAAGGTGGAAGAATTAGAGGTGTGCCGGTTGCAATCGGTGGCTCAACTTATGTTCCACCTATTCCAAATGAAATTGACATTAAAGAAGCAATTAACAATATAGTTGTAAGCAACCAATCAAAAATAGACAAAGCAATTGAATTATGTTTATATACAATGAAAACACAAATTTTCAATGATGGTAATAAAAGAGCAGCTGTAATATTTGCAAACCACTATCTTATTTCACAAGGCGAAGGCTTGATTGTTATTCCAGAAAAAGGTGTGTCAAAATTCAAAAAACTATTAGTCAATTACTACGAAAACAAAGACACCACCACAATAAAAAACTTTATGAAAGAAAAGTGTTGGAGAAAGTTAAGGTAAGATTGAAAATATAAAGTTTTCTTCGATAAATTAAGGATATAAATAAATCAATATAAGTTGAATATGAGAATTTTATGAAATATTATTATTTTGATAAGTTTGTCACTTTAATCAAAGAGATAAAAGAATTTCATGTATCAAAAATAAGATTAGAAGATGGACAAGAGTTATATGTAAATTCAAAACTATTAAGCATCAAACAAACTTATGATAATGCTATTTCTTATATTGAAATGATTATTAATAATATGATTAATTCTATTTCTGATGAACTTAAACAATGTGGATATACTTGGCTTAATTATCATGAATATATTACAAATTCTTTCATTAAATTCAATGGTGTACGTCTTTCTAATGGTCCTATTGAAGGTATCAATTCTAGAGTTAAAACTCTTAAAAAAATTTACTGTGGATATCGTGATAAACAACGATTCTACAATAGAATTATTTTGATTATTAACAAAAAGGGTTTATAACCTTTTTTGGTTACAAACCCTTCACTGCCATTTTTTTTGAATTTCTTTCGTCCCTTCAAAACCCTAAAAATTTTTATAGGACCATTATTTAAGACAATAACTATATCTAATTAAACTTATATTTGGCGTCCACGAGAGGATTTGAACCTCCGACCCCACGCTTAGGAGGCGTGTGCTCTATCCAGCTGAGCTACGTGGACATTTATAAACCACACATAAACTTTAATGTATATAAATAATAATTTCAACCTTTTTAATTAAATGATTTTTATAAAAATTATCTAAATTAAAATAAAGTAATCTCATCTTTTTCTTTAATTAAAAATGATTTTTGATTACCTTGCATTATTTCATCTTTTTCAGATATCTCACCTAATATAATTGGTGAATCTGGATTATGATATTTAAAATTATTAATTGCTTTTTGAGGTGATTTATTCGCATAGCAATACTTACATCCATTTAAACATGTATCATAAGCACCGATATCTCTACTTTCAATGCAATGACATCCTTCTCTTAACCCTTTATGCTTCATATCTTTAAATGATAAATTATTAGCTTTTCCTAATATTTCTAAAGTCGCACATCCTGACTTTTCAATTCCAAATTGACTATAATCTCCATTAGTGCCACATGTTTGAATCTCTATATTGTATTTTTTAGCAATACTTCCTAACATGAATGCAATTTGTTTTTTATCATCGTCGGTAAAAGGAATAATTTCTGGCATATTATTTTCTAATTTTTTATACATCTCAACAAAACTAAAAATGCATCGATCAATATAAGGCGAAAGGCGTTGAGCAATATATTCAAAAGTTTTCTTATGAACTTCAAATGTATATTTATCTGTATATAACACTGGATCATATCTCCACGCGACTTTTTCTTTACCCACCAGTTTTGAAAGTTTAATTAAAGTATTTATACTTTCATCAATCGAAGGAACTCCAGGTTCAATATCTTTCCCATAAGCAGTGATAGTATAATAAAAATATGTATTGAACTTATCAGTTATTTCGTGTAATCGAGGTAATATTGGCGCATAATTTTTCGAACAAAAAAGGACAACATCAATTTCATTTGGTGTTAAATTATATCTAATTACTTTATTAGGAAATAAGGGATTTCTAACATAGACAAATCCTTCTTCAAACCTTTTTAATAACCATTTAGAAAAATATTGTACTGTATCTGTTCTGGCACCTGTATTTAAAATCATATTTTTCTCTTTACTACATGAATTAATTTAAAAAATAACTATTTATTAATATATTCAATTACCTCTTTTTTTGTCGGTATTGCTTGTTGCGCTCCCATTTTTAAACATGTTAAAGAACTGCATAGACATGAATATTCTAAAGCTTCTTTAATCGATTTATCTAAACATAAACAAGAGGCAAAAACTCCAACAAAAGTATCTCCAGCCGCGGTAGTATCTATCGCATCTACTTTATTAGCTTTAACTTTAATAAGTCCTTGATTATTTAAATAAACTGCGCCTTTTTTACCTAAAGTAATAATTAAATTTTTAAGTCCTTTATCCATAAAGAAATCATATATTTTTTGATAATCTTCTTCATATTTTGGACATATATTTGTTAGGATTTCACATTCACTTTCATTAAGAATTAAATAATCAATGTATTGATATATATCACTATCTAAAATTTTCGCTGGTGCTGGATTAAAAATAGTAATCATATTTTTTGATTTAGCTTTTTTAAGTCCGTAGATAACTGCATCTAAATTAATTTCTAATTGGGAAATAAAAATATCCTTATTTTGTGCTTGTAATAATGCTTTATCTATCAATTTTACATCAACATATTGATTTGCACCCTTATCTAAAATAATGCGGTTATCACTATTTTCAATTATGATTATCGCAGTACCAGTATTTGTCTTTTCTAAATTTTGAATATAATCAGTCTTAACGTGGTAATTCTTTAAAGTGCTTAGTATTTTATCACTAAAAACATCATCACCTAAACATCCTATTAAATAAGTATCAATTTCTTGTTTACTTGCCGCAACAGCTTGATTAGCGCCTTTACCACCCTCATTAATAAGAAAATCACTACCTGTTAATGTTTCACCATTTTTAGGAATATATGGTGTATGAATAACTAAATCGATATTTATGCTTCCGAGTACGTATATTTTTTTCATAGGTTATTCCTTTTTTATTTAATATTTATAAACAATTAATATATTAACTATTTGTATTTAATTAGCTATTAAGCTAAATCATCATTTTTAATAATTTCAATATTTCCTACAAATTTTGAAAGAAATTTCTCTGCGAGTTTTCTGTCTAAATCATCATGTATTTTTTGATTCTCATAACTTCTAAGACAATTATAGCATGATTTTCCACAATCACATGTTTTCATATTATTTAATGCCTTATGCATAATATTATAAAGAATTTTTCCATTAGATGTAACTAATCTTCGAGAATGACTAGCTCCTCCAGGAACAGAATCATAAATTATAATTGAATAATTACTTTTTCCGTTGATAATTTTTTAATGACAAGCACGCTCTAATATCTTTTCTCTCTATATTTAATTCATCTGCCTGTTTCGTTGTTAAAAAATGTCTATAAATATTATTAAAAAAATTTTCTTTTGAACTATTCCAATGTTTGGTTACAATGACTAGTGCAACAAATACAAGATTATAATCTTTGTTTAAAATCTTGTCACCTCTATTACAGCAAATATAGCGGAATATTTTATTTGTTTCTTCAAGTATCATATCCTCTTCTTCATCTGCAAATAAATAATTGCCAACAAAGTCTAATTTTATTACTTCATTAACTTTTTTTAACAACAAATCATTCATAGTACTCCATATTTCGTAAAATTATAATATAAAATAACGCGAAAAAAACAAATAATTTATTATATCCTATATATGCCCTAATGATAGTATACATTAAAAATTGATAAACTTAAATTAAAAATTATAATGTCTTGTAATAACGTTTATTATATAAAGTTTGGTCTTAATTAAAATAACAAGCAAATGCATATGAACTAATGCAAAAAACATACAATATATTTAAAACATATAATTTACTTTTATTAAACAAATAAATATAATTAAAATGAAAATGTTCCCTAAAAATCGCAAAAATACTGCTTAATTATTAGCTTGTATAGGAATTATAACTGGAAGAAATGTCACTTAATATGATATAAAGGAGTAAGCTGTGAACATTGGAGAAAAAATATCTAAAGCTATTAGAGAAGGAAAATGGTTGAATATTTCATATATTAATCAAAATAATGAAAATACTTTTTATTGGATAGCAATTAAAGACATTGACTTTGATACAAAAAGACTTCTCGTATTTATGTTTAATGATAAAAAATCCATGAACACCTATACAGTATGGATTTATTTTGATAATATCAAAAATGCTGATGTTATTGATTTTTCATCTTATGATGTCTCCGAAAAATTAATAAATAAAATTGAAAATAATTTAAGTAAATGTCAATGGTTAAATTATGATCATTTTGATCATAACATTCTTAATTATTATGCAGATTGTAGCGTTTTAGATAACGACCCATGCCAAAAAGAATATTCCACTATTCCTGGAATTGATTTAAAAACTTTACGAAAAGAAAAAAATTATGCTCTAAACGATGAACAAATTAAGCAAATCATTGCAGATATTTATCATTATGACATAAAAAAATCAAAAAGCTCCTTTTATACTCTAGCTATAAACTGCTTTTCTATTGATGAAGGAAAAAATAAATTTGTTATTTGCTATTATCAGTTAAAATTTGATCCATCAAAAAAGTCTTTGATTCTTGACAAGAAATTATACTTTAATCAATCATTTATAGTTCAAGGAAGAAGACATTCTTTATTCAATTATATCAATATGGATATGGACGATTTTACAAAAACATTTGAAAAGAATTTCAATTCATACCAGGAAATTATAACTGAAAATTTACGACCTGGTGAATTCATAAATTCTAAACCGGACATAATGTTATTACAAAGAGATATTCCTGTTGATTTGACTGATACTTTTAATATGATTGAGGAAAAATATAGCAAAAATGAATTACCTATTCCATTGAAATCATTTTTTGGAAATATAACAAAAAGAAACAATATCAGAAGGAAAGAACCCTCTCTCATTCTATACGATAAAAAGATTAATATTAATCAGATGCGAGTTCTTTATAACGCTCTTAAGTATCCAGTTACATATGTACAAGGACCTCCAGGAACAGGTAAAACAAAGACAATAATAAACGTTGCTTTAAGTGCTTTTTATAATGAAAAAGAAATGCTGATTTGTTCTTCAAATAATAAACCTGTAAATGGAATTGTAGACAATTTAAAATTTGAATATCGCGGTGAAGTTATTAATTTTCCATATTTAAGATTAGGAAACTTTGAAGATGTCAAAAAAGCTACTTTAAGAATTAGAAAATTATACAATTATCACACAAATAAGATACCAAAAGATGAATTATTAGATAAAATAAAAATTTCTAATGACGATCAAAATACACGCTTAATTGAACTATTAAATATTCAAGAAAAAAGAAGTGACATTATAAATTGCTTAGAAAGTTCTCAAAAATTAATAGATTCCTTTAAAGGTAATACCAGTCGAATTATCGACGTAGTAAAAGAAAAAGTTGAACGATTAAAGAAAGACTTGGATTTGCTACCTGAAGTTACAAATGAAGAGCTTATTTCATTATTTATTCCATTAAAAGAAAATTATCAACTTAGCCAATATTTATACTTCAAATCATTAAAATATATCGAAAAGCTAAAAAAGCCAAAATATGCCGATTTAATTTCAATTTGCTATATTGAAGATGATGATAGCAGAGCTACTGAATTCAATAAATGGACCGCTAATGATGAGAATATGAAAAAACTAACAGAGGTTTTTCCTGTTATATTTTCTACCAACATTTCTTCTAAAAGATTAGGATCTCATAATTTCATGTTTGATTTAGTTGTAATGGACGAAGCTGGGCAATGTAATGTAGCAACGGCATTACTACCTATTTCAAAAGCAAAGTCTTTACTATTAGTAGGTGATCCAAACCAACTGAAGCCTGTTATAGTTTTGGAAGATCAAGTAAATAATGATTTAATGAAAAAGTATAATATTCCTGAAAAGTACAATTATAAAACAAATTCAATTCTTGACGTAATGATAGAGAATGATAATATTTCAAAATATATCTTGCTTAAATATCACTATCGTTGTGGAAAAAATATAATTGGTTTTTCTAATCAACGTTACTATAATAATTCTTTAAATTTATCATACTTAAACTCCACTGGCGAATTAAATGTTCTAGACGTTAAAAATCAAAATATTAAGCAAAAAAATGAAGCTATTGAAGAAGCAATTGCAATAGTCGATTATATAGAAAGAAATAATATTCATGATGCTTATATCATTACTCCTTTCGTAAACCAAAAAGAATTAATAAAGAAACTATTAAAAGAAAAAAACATTTCTGATATTGACTGTGGTACAATACATTCTTTACAAGGAGCAGAAAAAGATACGATAATTTTTTCACCAGCCATTTCTCTAAAGACAAGCAGAAGCACATTTGCTTGGATTAAAAATAACTATGAATTAATTAATGTTGCTGTAACACGAGCCAAAAATAAATTAATAATTGCCGCTGATACAGAAGCAATCAACCTAAAGTCAGATAAAAAAGATGATTTATATAATTTAATTCAATACGCGAAAAATAATGGTAAAATAGAAATCCCACCAAATGAATTTGTAAAAATTGAAATTGGTAAATCAAATGGAAGCATTGCTGAGGACGAATTTTTTAAAACCATTTCTCATTTTTGTTCTTGCAATAAAACATTTGATGCCGAACGAAATGTTAAACCTAGCAAAGTTATTAAAAATGGTATATCACCGGTTTTTAACAATATGGAATTTGATTTAGTACTTTACGAAAAAACATTTTTTGCTAAAAAACCAGTGATTGCCTTTGAAGTAAATGGCGGAGAACATAATGGTAAAGGGGCTACAGAAATATCAGATAAAAGGAAAATGGATATTTGTAAAATTAATGGTGTCAAATTAATTTTTATTCCAAATTCATTCGTAAAAGCCTATGAATATATTTCTGATATTATATTATCCGCGAAAAATAAATCAATGACTATTCAACAATCATTATTCGATGAATTTTAAATATTTCTACACTATAAATAACCATTCATCTATATATATATAAATGATTGAGGAGCGCATTTAATACCATAATCTAATAAAGTTTTTGGAGTATCATAAACTTTTACTTTGCCAAGTTTATATGCACATGCTATTTTTTTACCTTTAAAATATTCATCGAAGAAATCTTTAGATATTCCAGACTCTTTCTTTGTTTGCTCCCATAATTCATTAGGTGATAACATTAAAACATCAATAATTTCAGCCTCTGCAACAATCATTTTTACTGGTGTTGTTTCGTAAATTATAATAGAAGAAATATCTTTTTTTGCTGCTATTCTTCTATATTCAAATTTCTTACTACCATTAATTATATTTTCGACATGCTTCGGATTTATCGAAATTAAAATTTTCATTTTCATAAATTATCCTCCATTCCTAATCTATAAATTATATTGTATTTATCTTCACTTAATTGTTGAAAGGGTCTTGGTCCACTTCCTTCAACTATAATTTTATTTTCATATAATTGATTTAAAGTAACTTTATTTATAAAAGCTGTATAATCTAGCAATTTTACTACTACTCGATATTTTGAATATAATTCTATTATTTCTTCTTCAGAAAAAATCGATCGATCTTTGCATATTTTATTACACTCATCAACATTTTTGGTTTTAATAATTTCTTCAATAATCGCTATGCCTGTTACAACCTATGAATAACGTTTAGGGTATCTTTCTCCAGTACGATATATTAGAACAATATCACCTGGATTAGCTCTTATATCAAATGCTCCCGACAAATAAATTTTTTCCAAAGCATATCTATGCGCTTTATTTTCTTTATATAAATGCATATCTTCATTTTTGAGAATCATATCAGGAAATAAGTCTGTATGAAATTTAGGATATATTGGTAAGAAAAAATAATTAATTTCTTTTTTTAATAAAGGATAATTAAACTTTGGAGATTCATTGAAATTATAATCTGTCATCGATTTTACTAAAACTAACTTTCCATTATCTTTCAATCCCCATTTTTGGAATCCCCAATTCTCCATGATTTTTTTTAATTGCATCACTTCTTCTCTTTTATTTTCAAATAAAGTTACATAAATTTCATCTACCTGGAATTTTCTTGCATTATCAAAAATAATTTTTAAAAATCTTTCTCCTAATCTAAATCCAGTACTTATTATTTTAAAAGTTCCAACTTTCAGTCTTGTTTTAGGTAATAATTTAGGTGAAATATCATCATACTTTTCGTTTTTATCTTCGATTTTTAAATACAAAAATCCTTTCATTTCTTTTCCATCTTCAAAAATATAAGCTTTTTCATTTTGGGAAGCCTTATTTTTGAACCATCTATCAAATTTAATACCACTATAATCTTCACGTAAAGTATCAAAAAATTGAGAGTTCAAGTCTATATCTTTAAATTCTCTTAATTTAACCGACAGCATTTTATACTCAATATTTTGTGGATAATGCTCTTCAAAATAATTCAATAATTCTAATGATGAGATAACCCTATCTCTAATATATAATTCTTCTGCTTTTTTCAAAATCACATTATCATCAGTTAGTAGAATTCCAACATTATCATTATATATTTCTTTTAGCAATTCATTATCAATGCGACTATTTTCATCCATAGAATATTTTTTTGTTATTTTCTCAAAGTAATTACCAACATCGCAATTAAAACTTGGCAAAACACTATAAGAATTAAGTTTTGTCAAAACAGATTGCATTTCTTTTTTTTCTTTATATTTTTCGATCTCATTTTTAGAAAACTTATGAATATATATATCCAATTTTTTATTATTTATCCAATTGAACAGTTTAGAAATTTCAAATGAATTATTGCTATTACTTTCTCTTTTGATTAGTATATTTGTATCTAATAATATGCTTATATCATCATATGAAACTTCTAATGGCGAAATACTATAAACAATTATCCCATATCTATCAACTTCTGATTTAGGATAAAATCTAAAGCACTCATTTAATACATCTTCAAATGAATTATATAAATTTTTAAAATCTTGTTGCCAATACCCAATTAAAGCATCTTCCCATGTTTTAAAGGTTTGTTTTGCTTCAACAGTAACTTTTACAAACTTATTTTTATTTTGGTTTGATATCATGATTAAAGTATCACCGACTTTAATCTCTTTTCTTTCAGGAGTCGCTAATCTATATTCATGAATTTTATTTTTCGAAATAATTTCATTAATATACTTATCTCTAATTTTTAAATAATAATTTTTCATTTTAGCTCCTTCTTTAATTAAAGTATACATTGTACAAAATTGTAAATATATATTTTTGTCAGAAAACTGTATTGTGACTCCATATTAATAAATACAGAAACATATAACTTTAAATTAAAAACATTTCAATTTTTTAATGCTATGTCAATAATTTTATCTGCCAAAAACAAGGAGAGCATTTAAAACAACTCCATCAATGGAAAGATTACCTAACGATAAACGAATGAAGATTAGAGTTTCTTTCTCATATAGATTGAAATAAATTTTTATAATTATTGCTTTAACATTTTCACTTGCTTTTACTTTAATCGGAATTATCTCATTTTTTCTTTGAATAACAAAATCAACTTCATATTGAGCATTTAACTAGAGACAGGTAATCCAGGTTTAGATATTCGATATGTTTTTCTAACCATATTGGAGCATTTGATCAATTTACCGCATTTTTATACTCTCTTGCTTGTGCCCTTTTTTTATCATACTATAGAATTTTTTTATTTTCCTTTGCAAGGTTAGATGGTAAAGAATTCCAAATAAGACAAATTTATTTGCATCATATTTATCAGTATGCTTACCAAAATCGCTCTCGTAGGATAAAAGTATATCTACAAGCACATCATCTTCCGCTTTGATATCTCGATCCTCTACCCAAATATATACAACATCATTCATACCACCAGTTATAAAATACATTTCAAATAAACTATCATTAAAAGTTAAAATAAATTTAGAATTTGCAGAATCTATATGATCAAGCAATTCTAAAAGATGTTGTAGCCACTTATCTACAAACAAAAACTATTATTTAGCCTTTAATTATACTTTACATATACAATAATTTACTATTTTTTTATTCGTTCATCTTTTTAATAATAGTAAAAATTAAATATTTGTATATAATTTTAAAACCTATATTGTACTCTCAAAACTAATCCACTTGATTTTATGTATTAACACATTTTAGTTCTTGGTGTAAAATTGTAAATCTAATGTAAAAAATTATAAAATAACTAAAAAGGGTCAATATAACAATTTCTCGTTATATTAAACCCGCGTTTATATAATATTACCAAGATGTTACAAATACAGAGTTTTTTTATACTATTGAATATAATAATTAATAATTTTCGACATTAATTTCAAAATAACTTTGTGGATGATTACATACTGGACAAACTTCTGGAGCTTTTGTTCCCACTACGATATGTCCACAGTTTCTACACTCCCAAATTTTAACTTCGCTCTTTTCAAAAACTTCTTTGTTTTCTACATTACGAAGCAACGCTCTATATCTTTCTTCATGATGCTTTTCAATGGCGCCAACAGCTCTAAACTTGGCTGCTAGAGCAGAAAAGCCCTCTTTTTCTGCAGTTTTAGCAAAATTTTCATACATATCAGTCCATTCATAATTTTCACCTTCAGCCGCATGTAATAAATTTTCTGCTGTATCACCTAATTCATTTAGTTCCTTAAACCATAATTTAGCATGTTCTTTTTCGTTATCAGCTGTTTTTAAAAATAATGCTGCAATTTGCTCAAATCCTTGTTTTTTAGCTACAGAGGCAAAATAAGTATATTTATTTCTTGCTTGAGATTCTCCTGCAAATGCTGCCATTAAATTCTTTTCAGTTTCAGTACCTGCATAAGGATTTTTCTTTTCTTCTTCAACTAATTTAAATTTTTCTTTTGGTTGCTTACATACTGGACATTTTTCTGGTGCTTCTTCTCCTATATGCTCATAACCACATACTGTACATACCCATTTTTTCATTTTAAATTCTCCTTCTTTCTTTTCAATATTTTTTTCATTATTTGGTAATAGTTGTAATAATTGTTGCGCTGCTTCAGCAGGAAACTCTTTTAATGATTGATTCTCAATAAGTTTTTTCAAAAGTTGATGTGTATTATTACTTTGAGGAAGCATATATCCCGCTTCTCTTAATAAATCCTCATTAATCAATCTCTCAGATTTTGAAACAGCTTTCATCAATCTATATAAGCCATCTTTATCCGCATTATCAGCTACGATTGCAGCCATTTTTTCACCTTGAGCCTTATTAGATGACATTTGATACAAAACTGATAATGTTTTATCTGTTTTAGGCTGTTGTGGTGGATATTCTTTAATAACCATACTAATGGCTTTACTTGGACACGCTTCTGCACAAAGTCCACAACCTATACATTTATTAACATCAATTATACTATTTTCAGTATCTGTTGCTCCAACTGGACATACATATAAACATAAACAATCCTTAGTGCATAAACGAAGATTTCTGACAGCTATTTTATTAGTTTTGTTATCCATCATTTATTTCTCCCTTCAATCTTTTCAAATTTCCAATCAGGAACTTTACATACTGGGCATAATTCAGGAGCTTTATCTCCGATATATACAAATCCGCAAACAGTACATACCCATATATTTGTACCTTCAAGCATTTGTTCTCCTTCTTTTATGTAACGATTAACAAGCGAAGAAAGCATCCGAGTTACTTTTTCACCCCAAGTGCATACTCTTTGAGCTCCCCTATCTTTTTCATGCTCAACAACAGTTTTCACATTGGAATATTCACTTAAATCTTCTTGAAGCAGTTCTGAAATTCTTTTAACTGATGAATCTTCTATCTTCGGTGTAATCTTAGTAAAATAATCGGCTAACTCCTTAAAAAGAGCTGATTCTTTATCCTTATATTGTTTTTCACAGCCTCGGGCAAGATTAGAACATAACGCAGCTAATTGTCCAATACTTAATTCCTCTAAATCATCTTCTAATTCCATTCCTTCTATATTATTTTTTTGCACTTCTTTTTGTTCTAGAGCAAAATCTGATTTAGAAGCACCACACAATGGACATTTCCAATCATCTGGCAGCTCATCAAATGGAATTTTTTCTTTTTCATCATCGTAAATATAGCCACATATTTGGCAAATATATCTCATAAGTATTTCCTCCTTTTCTTATTTTATATATTCATTCAACAATAATAATTTTACTTAATTATGCTTAATATTCTATTCTAAGTTAATGGCATTTATGATTCCAACAATTATGTCTTTCACGATATTCATTATATATTGATTATAACATTACCTCATTATTTTACAATCTATTTTTTTGTTTTTATTTGGTGATATTTTTTTCATGTAACACTTAAAAAACAAAAAAATTTGATAGATTATTTTAACTCATCAAATTTTATAATTTATGGTATAAAATACTCTGCATCGTATGTAAATTTGTCTAGCAATATCATGTAAATTTACATCTAAACTACATATTTAATTTAAATTATTTTCTATTATAAATCTATCGAGGTCAATGAAGAAAGTTATAAATTCATATAAAGACCAATTTAAATTATAATTTTGCGAATATTCTTTAAAATATCTATTATTTCCATATTCAATACCAAAGTGATTATGAGAATCATTTTTAACAAATAAATTATAGTAATACTCATCATAATTATTAAATTCTATAAAGATATCTCCTGTTATTTCATCTTCATCATTATCATAATATGTTTCAATTCTAAAACCATCTTTTTTTGGTATTATAATTATTTGTAATAAGCAACCAACGCTAGTTATTAAAATTGGCAATTTAATTTTAAGAAAGTATTGTTTTTCGATTGGTTTAAATATTTCTAATTTTTTTAAAATTTCTTTTTTGTCCATTTTGATACGTGTTATAAATAAGTTTTTCTAATAAAATTACAATTGAAAAAAGAAGAATTGAATACATAACCCGATAATGAAACTGGCACTATTACAAAATAAAGTATAAGAAATGCTTTTCTTTATATCTTTTATCAGTAAAAAATAACTTATTCCTTCTAAAATCCATATGAAAAGTTCAAGTGGGATGATAATCAAAAAATAATGATTTATTGATGAAAAAATAATATTCGATATAAATAAATTTAAGGAAAGATTGGTTATAATATTAATCAATATAGAAGCAAGGTAAACTTTTTTTCTTTTTTCTTTTAAAATGATTAAAATCAAATCTTCAATGACAATAGTCAAAAGAAGCGGAATAAAATAATGCTTAATGATATTCCACATATGTATTCTTCCTATCAATTAATAGAATAAAAATAAGTGATAAGCTGCTTAAAAAGATTACTAGGAAATAAACTATAGGCGTCGTATATTCTAACATTCCTAATAGATAACCAGGAATTAAAGATGCTGCTAATAATCCAAAGGCTAAACCTTCATTTTTTCTATATAGTTCATTAGCATACCATAATGTAATAGGCATCGTAAAATTGAAAGCTGCGATACCAATTAAAGTAAGATATATATTAGAAGGAAACATAAAACAAAAGATTGCAAGTATCATCGAAAATAAAATCGTTTTTTTCATCTTCAACCATTTTACAAAAATGCCGCCTAATGCTTTCCCAAGGGCTGTAAAAATAGCAAGAAGCAAGAAGACAAAACTTGTTTTAGAAAAATCAAGTATTAATATCTTTCCAACAAAAGAACGAATCATGACGATAAATATCAGAAGAACTAAAATGAGTTTTTTTTCTCTTTTTTTAATAGTTTCTTGCTCTTCTATATGGATAGATACATTAGTATCTTTCTCTTTTGAAAGTATAATAAGTAAAGTAAAAATTACTAAAAAAATTAAAAATATAATCCACAATGCCTTAGAAGCGTAATGCTGCCCAAGTGTTAATCCAATGACTCCTGTCGATACAAAAACACCTAAAAGACTAATATCATTATGACTTTTTTCAATAACATATTTTCCACCACTAATATGAAAAAAAGAATTTCCTATACCAAGTAAAATAGCAGAAAGAACAACTATTTGAGCACTACATACTCCTAGAAGTAAAAAAAGCATCGATATAAACAAAAAAACTTTGGGATGATTCTTTTTATCTATAAATAATCCAACAAAAGGTTGACTTAAAAAAGCTAAAAAATTATAACACAAAAAAACGATTAGACATTGCTGATAATCGTTCGTATATAATTTTTGAAAAATAACTAAAGAGCAAAGTCCATCAACAATAAGATGCAAAATGGTGAAAAAAGCCATGTTCCATTTTTTTGAAATTAAAAACATCAAACAAATTTTTCCCAATGTGCTAAGAAAACAACACAATTGCGATATCCAATATGATACCTTATGATATCTTCTTCTTTATAATAGTATGGAAAATCAACTGGTGTATCTGAATTAGACAAAAACCAATAATTAACATAATATTCGCCAGTTGCATCTTTCAATAATTCTTCTCCATATGGATAAGATATTATATGGTTTTTTGGAAGCTTTTCAATCACTACAGATTTCTCATTAGCTATTGAAAGCTCCGATGAATGTGAATCAAATATATAATATGATTCTTTAGAACTATTACTGCATGAAAAAGGAAAGACAGCTACATCTAAAACAACAAACGCAATGAATAAATAAACTTTCATAATATTTTCCTTAGTACCTTACAAAAATAATATAACATTATATGCTTTTAAAAGCAATAATTACCAATTTTTGGTGATTTCAGAATAATATTTCTATTTGTTATATCAATGTTATTACATTAATTTCTTCTAATAAGATAGAATGATTAAGTTTTGTAAAAAAAGTTTCCTATCATTTTTTTAAGTTTGCGATTTATTATTATGTATATACACATGAAAATCATTCTTTTTGCAAATAAAAATTGATGTGCTAAGATAGCAAAAACTACCATTATCTATTCAATTTTCGCACTTATAATTGACCAATATATTTTCTATTGTACGCATATCTATTATTTAACATTTTTTTAATTAGAAGTCGCTTCTTTAACAACATCTTTAACATTATCATATGGACATAGTGATAAGAACTCATCTATATTCATCCATTTTACAGACACCATTCTTTCTTCTTTAGGTAACGGGATTCCAAAATCACTTACTTCAAACAAAAATGGAAATAGTGTTTTTCTAATTATCTTATTTGAAGGTGTTAAAAATTCATAACTATAAGGAGCAAGTTTTTTTACTAAATCGCCTTCAGTAATTACTATATTTGTTTCTTCATAACACTCTCTTATTGCTGCTTCTATTTGAGTTTCATTTGCTTCGATGTGTCCCTTTGGTAATGATAGTTTTTCTGATCCATATATTAATTCATTCGTAGCAAGAATTTTACCATTACATGCAACTACTGCCATAGCACTTTCTTCTAGTTTAGCGATCAAAGTTTCAGAATGTGAAAACTTTAATGATATTTTCTTATTTGGATTTAATAAAAGATTAAGTGTTCCTTGTTCTTTTGTTCCCATTCTTGTTTCCATCGCAAGTGATCTATATGGAAAGAATCCACACTTTTCTTGAACACGTTGTGATTGATTATTAAAGTTATAATATCCGCATAGTAAGAAATCTAAATTCAAATCATTAAATAAAAAATCGATTACAGCATTAACAGCTTCCGGTACTATTCCTTTTCCCCAGTAGTCTTTAGATAATACATAACCTATTTCTCTACCTTGTAAATTATTAAATTCAGTTAATTTATCCTCCATGCCATACATTTCAATGCCAAGAGAGCCAATTACCTTATTAATAGTTTTATCAACAATAGCAAACACCTTGTCTTCTTTAATAAACATATTAAGTATTTTTTGTGATTCATCTTTACTTTCATGATGTTTCCATCCAGCCATTTCGCCAACGCCATCAACTGAAGCATATTCGTAAAAATCATCTAAATCCGTTTGATTAAATGCCCTTAAAATAAGTCTATTAGTTTTAATTACTTTTCTATTAATTTTAAATTTTGCATTCATAAAATATTCTTTTTTAACTAATCGATAAATTGAAATTTATACGGATGATTAAAATTGCTATCTGTTCCAATTTTCATCAATCGCTTGATTTATTAGTGGCACTAAATATTTTTCGTCATATCCGTTTTCGCCGATTAATGCCTCTAATTCGCAAACATTGTTAGTTAAGTGCCCGTTGTCGTGCGGTATAGAATCAAACTCAATACTGCCGACTGTTGTATTAAGCCACGTATCCACACCTTGTTCAAAACCTAAAACCACAGGTTTTTCTTTGCCTTTATATAAATAAGCAATACACTCAAAGTAATCAAGCTTAATTATTTCATCATCGGACATATTGTTTCGCTCGTCTTTTATTCCGAAAATACTTTTCAGAAATTTTGCTAAAGAACTTTCTTTCATTCCTTTGTGCCTCCTTTTCGACCAATTTATTATCTATTCTATCAGGTACAAGTTCTCTTTGATATAGAAGCATTAACCTAAAACGAATATTTTTGCACTATATTATTATTTATCTCTTTCTTATATTTTACCGCAAAATGACTATAAACACAAAAAAGAAGCCTACTTTATTCAACCTCTTTTAATTTGTTTTACCTGAATGCTATTTCATTGCCGTCATAGAACTTGAATATAATGCTTTTGTCTTTATGCGCCGTTCCGCTTTCAACAAGTGTCATCCATACTTAATTATCCCGTTCTTGTTTAATATTTTTACGGTTTGCCGACTTTTTACGAAATGACATTTTTTGAGCATAAGAAAAGCACCTACCATTTTTGATAGATGCCTAATATTCCATACTAACTTTATGCAGTCAACTGCCTAAGCTTTTACTTTTTTTGATTTTATGCAGTTTGTTTTTTATTTTGATAATAACCAATCAATCAAATTGAAAGATTTAATGCCTTCATAAACATTAGTTCCTCTTTGATCCAAAGATAATACTATTTTTTCATAATTATCAGGAATTTTCATAAGCGGAGCAAGTTCTCTTTGTCTTACATCTTCACTTAACATACTTTCTGTTACTTGTATATAAATTTTACTATCTGTGTTTGTAGCAATAAAGTCTACTTCGTTATTATCTATTTTCCCAATTGCAACATCATAACCTCTTCGCAATAGTTCAAGATAAACAATATTTTCTAAAGTATGTCCTCTATCACGATTTCTAAAACCAAGCAAATAGTTACGAATTCCAATATCAACAATATAATACTTGCCAAGTGTTCTCAAATATTCTTTACCTTTAATGTCAAAACGCTTTATATCATAAAAGAAATAACTTACAAGCAGCGCATCAATATATGCACTAACAGTATGGTTGCTAGGTATTCCTTTACGATCACTACCTTTAAGGAGTCCTTCATTAGTAAGTACGTTACCAATATTAGAAATCGAAATATTACTTCCGATGTTGTCGACTAGATAAAGGATTATTTTTCTAAGTAGGAAAGCATCTGTTATTCTTTGTTGTCCTCTTCTTTTTTCACGTTCTAAGATATCCCGTACTACTACAGTTGAATATATACCATCTAAAAGAGCGAATGCTTTATCTTGTTCTAAGCCAATGTCCGCAATTCCTGGCATTCCCCCAAATCGCATATAAGCATCAAATAACTCTTCAAGACTATGTGGTTCTCCATCTTTTGAATATGCATATTTTCTATTCGTATCCAAAGAACTCTCTCTTATCTCAAAACTATAAAAGTTTAAAAACTCAGCAAACGAAAGAGGAAGCATCTTAATTTCAACACATCTACCAGATAAATATGTTGAGTATTCTGATGATAGTAAATACGCATTTGAACCCGTTATATATATGTCGCAATCAAAATCAACTCTAAAAGCATTTATGGCGTCTTCCCAAGATTCAATACGTTGCAATTCATCAAAAAAAAGATACATTTTCTTACCTAAAACGATTCTTTCTTTTACATAAGAATAGATGTCATCAGCAGTTATTTTTCGATAATCATATGACTCAAAATTCATCTCGATAATTTGACTATCTTCTACCCCTATTTCTTTTAAGTAATTCACCATCAATTTTAGCAGACTTGATTTCCCACATCTTCTAATCCCGGTTATAACCTTAATTGGTTCTGTGTCCTTAGAACTAATCAATTTTTTTAGATATGCATCTCTATTTTTTAGTTTGTGATTTTGACTCATAATCAAGTACCTTCATGTTTATTTTATTATACTATAATCCAAAGAAATAGTTAAAAATTTAAGCAGTAAACTGCCAAAACTTTTATTTTTCGTTCTTTTTTGCAATTAAAATACAAAATAAACAATAAAGCAAATCATAAAGTTAGTACATTTATGCCGTAAGTTTCGACACTTATTGCTATATTCCATCAGGTATTACATCATCAATAAAGATTTCTACTTTTGGTTTTGAAATACCTTTATATTGTTTGTGACATTCCCATAAATCTAAAAGCAATCCAAAAGGCATAAGCCATATTTCATCTTGTGTCAAATGTAAATGTGCTAAGCCATAATATAAAAGACGAGTAAATAACTCTTCGTCACTTACTCGCCCAACATGGTTCTAACACCTATGACTAAGTTTTTAGTTTGAATACCAAAATCATTACTAACAAAGCCCTAAAAATCAAAAAATGCTCAATTTTAAGCCAAAAAGTCTAAAAATAGCAAAAAAAAATATTGATACCACGTGTTTTATGGTATCAATACTTACGTACTTTAATGGCGGAGAAACAGAGATTTGAACTCTGGCGGGGCTTGCACCCCCTAATGGTTTTCAAGACCATCCCCTTCAGCCGCTTGGGTATTTCTCCATATATGTTTACACTTGTGAATTGGTGGACCCGGAGGGACTTGAACCCACGACCGGCGGTTTATGAGACCGCTGCTCTAACCAACTGCGCTACGGGTCCTAATTGGTAGCGGCGGGGGGACTCGAACCCTCGACATTTCGGGTATGAACCGAATGCTCTAACCAACTGGGCTACGCCGCCATACGCATCACACAACGTGCTTACATATAATACCAAAAATAAAGATAAAATCAAGTGTTTTAAAATTTTTTTTATAATTCATTGAAAAATATTTATTATACTAGGCTTGTTAATAACAATATACTTAATCCATAATAAACTGACACTGCTAATAAATCATTTAAAGTCGTGATTAATGGTCCGGAAGCTACGGCTGGATCAATCTTAATTGAATGAAAAAAGATTGGAATACATGTCCCAATAATACTCGATAAAGTCATCGCAGCAACTATAGAAATCGAAATAATTCCTGATGCTAAAAGTGAGTTTGTAACTGAATACACCCCTAATACACTGCTAGGATCACTACTTAATGGCATCTTAAGAATCCATAAATATAAGAATGAGCTTACAAAAGAAATAACTCCTAAAATAATCCCGTTAAATAAACCGACTCTAACCTCTTTGAAAATCAATTTTAAAATCAATTTTCGATTAACATTTTCATCAGATAAAATTCTAATAGTAACCGCTAGAGATTGTGTTCCAGCATTACCTGCCATATCAAGAACCACTGATTGGAAAAACACTAAGGTCGTAACAGCCGCGATTATTTCACTAAAACTACTTATTAACATTGATACAGCAAATCCTAATATTAACAATAAAATTAGCCAAGGAGCTCTTTTTTTAATTGAGACAAAAACACTAGAATCTAAATCGACATTTCCATTAATAGCCGCGAATTTTTGATAATCTTCATTTTTTTCATTACCGACAACTTCAACTAAATCGTGTGCAGTCAAAGCACCGATCAACTTATTATCATCATCAAGAACCGGAATGATATCCTCACTATAATCTATGACATCTTGGTAAACTTCTGAAGCATCAGCGCTCGCTTTAACCGATGGATAATTTAAAGAAAATAAATCTTCTAAAGAAGTATCTTTACGTGCTCTAATCAAGTCTTTTAAATCGACACTAGCGTAAAAGTGCTCATTTTCATCAACGACAAATATAGTTGTAATATTATCATTTTCACCTGATTGCTTGATTAACTTCTTCATCGCGGAAGAAATAGTATCATTTTTATTAATAACGATAAAATTAGTTGTCATTAAACGTCCAATTTGGTTTTCTTCGTATGATAAAATTAATTTAGCATCTTCACGAGCATCTTCTTCCATCTTTGATAAGACATCTGCTTGATCAAATTCATCTAAATTTTCCAAAATATCGACAGCATCATCCGCGTCCATCTCTTCTAGAATATCTGCCGCTTTATCAAAGTCTAATTTTTCAATTAACTCATCGGCATCATCGACATATGAAATGACTTCTGATAAATCATCGCGATCTAATAATTTAAAGAGATATTCTTTTTCTTTGTCATCAAGATACGGGATGACTTTAGCAATATCATTTTCATGATAATTTTGCAGTTCTTCTTTTTTTATCTTTTGCGATTTTTTAGATTTTATTATCGCTAAAATTTGGCTTACAAATTCTTCCATAGGTCATCCCCCTTACATTAGTATTTTACTCTCTTGAATTAATAATGAAACAAAAAGGGAGCGTTTTTATCATTTTTTGCCTGAAAATGCATAATAAAAACACGAAAATTATGCTTAAATGTTATCTTCGTGTTTTAGTAAAATTTATTTCTTTTTAAATTTATTAAATAGTCCTGAAGACGTTTTCTTTGAAGCTTTAATACCTCTTATATCGGCGAGTTTTTCTAATAGTTCACGTTCTTCTTTATTAATTGTGGTTGGAATTAACACTTTAAAGTGAACAATCTCATCTCCTGGAACACCAGAACGCATATCTTTTACGCCTTTGCCTCTTATACGAAGACACTTCTCTGGTTGAATTCCAGAAGGAACATCCATCGTCACTGGACCATATACAGTATCAACATCGATACTAGCGCCTAAAATAGCTTCTAAATATGTGATTTCTTTTGTGATATGGATATCATTACCCTCACGAGTAAATGTTTTGCTATCATCCACAATTACTTCTAAGTATAAATCGCCATTAGGTCCACCATTTAAACCCCTTTGTCCTTTTCCAGGAACTCTGATTTGTTGACCGCTATTGATACCAGCAGGAATATTAACCTCAATTGTCTTTTTCGTAGTTACATAACCTTTACCATTACATACGTGGCAACGATTTTTTATCGATTTTCCTGTTCCGTTACAACGTGGACATGTTCTTTGTGATTGCATTTGTCCAAAAATAGTTTGCTGAACGGTGCGAACAGTTCCACTACCATGACAATCTGGACAAGTTTCAATATCCGAAGGTGATTCCGCTCCTGTACCATTACAATTAGGACAGTTTTCGTCTACAACTGGAGTAATTTCAATCTTTTTACCATTAATTGCATCCATAAAGGAAATTCTAATGCGATTATTGATATCAGCCCCTCTCATTGGGCCACTACTTTGACGAGAACGCGTTCTTCCTCCTCCGAAAAATGAGCCAAAAATATCGCCTAAATCAATATCTCCGAAATCACCAAATCCGCCGCCATTAAACCCACCGGCCTGTGGATCAAATGCCGCATAGCCAAATTGATCATACTTTGCCTTTTTATCTAGATCTGATAAGATATCATAAGCTTCTTGAATCTCTTTAAACTTTTCTTCAGCTCCTGGTTCTTTATTTAAATCTGGGTGATATTTTCTAGCTAATTTACGATACGCAGATTTAATTTCATCAGCGCTAGAAGACTTATTAACTCCTAACACCTCATATGGGTCTTTTTTTTCTGCCATATATCTGCTCCTTTCTCGATAAATGGAGGTCAACGATTGGCCTCCATATTTTATTTAATTATTTCTTTTCAGTGAAGTCGGCATCGACAACATCATCATTGGAATTTGCTTGAGTATTATTTCCTTGAGTGTTACCTTGTTGATTTGCTTGATATTGTTGAGCCATTGCTGCTGCTTGCTCTAGTTGAGACATTTTTGATTTTAAGGTTTCAATATCATTGTTGTCAAGTGCTGTTTTAAGTTCATCGCGTAATTGTTGAGTTTGAGTCTTTTGTTCTTCGGTCATCTTTGAACCTTGTTCAGCCATTGAAGCATCAATTTGAGAAATTAATGATTCAGCTTTATTCTTAACTTCAACTTCTTCTTTTCTCTTATCATCAGCCTCTTTATTTGCCTCAGCTTCTTTGACCATACGATCAATTTCTTCTTTGCTTAAGCCGTTTGAGCCAGAAATAGTAATTTGTTGTTCTTTTTGGGTATCAAGGTCTTTAGCTTTGACATTAACAATACCATTGACATCGATATTGAATGTGACTTCAATACGAGGTTGTCCACGACGTGCAGGACGAATACCATCAAGTTTAAATGTTCCTAATAACTTATTATCTCTTGCCATTGGTCTTTCACCTTGGTAAACCATGATATCAACAGCAGGTTGATTATCTTCAGCAGTTGAGAAGACATTTGATTTAGTAGTTGGAATAGTAGTATTTCTTTCAATTAAAGGAGTCATAACTCCACCCATAGTTTCAATACCTAAGGTTAATGGAGTAACATCAAGAAGTAAGACATCCTTCTTATCTCCTTTAATAACACCACCTTGAATAGCCGCACCAACTGAGACAGCTTCATCTGGGTTAACTGACATATTAGGTTGCTTATTAGTCATTTGTTTTACTAAATCAACAACCGCTGGCATACGTGTGGAACCGCCAATTAAGAGGACTTCATCAATTTGAGATGTAGAAAGTTTAGCATCGCTTAAAGCTCTTCTTACAGGTTCTTCTGTTCTTCTTAATAAGTCACGAGTTAATTCTTGGAATTTTGCTCTAGTTAAATTTGTTTCAAAATTGATAGGTCCGTTATTAGACATTGCTAAGAATGGAAGTGAAATAGTCACTTGTAATTGACTTGATAAGGCAATTTTAGCTTTTTCTGCTTCTTCTTTAATTCTTTGCATAGCCATCTTATCATTAGATAAATCAAGATTATATTGAGATTTAATTTCACCTAAAATCCATTTACCCAAAGCATTATCCCAGTCATCACCACCAAGATGAGAATCACCAGCGGTAGAGATAACTTCAAATGTACCATCACCGATATCAAGGATAGAGACATCGAATGTTCCACCACCTAAATCATAAACCAAAATCTTTTGTGATTTATTATTGTCTTCACCATAAGCGAGAGCTGCTGCGGTAGGTTCAGAAATAATTCTTACTACATCAAGACCAGCGATTTGACCAGCATCTTTTGTTGCTTGACGTTGAGCATCATTGAAGTAAGCTGGAACAGTAATGACTGCTTTAGAAATAGGTGTTCCTAAATTATCCTCAGCATATTTTTTCATATATGCAAGAATTTTAGCCGAAATTTCTTGTGGAGTAAAATTTTTATTTAAGCATGAGATGTGAACTTTTTCATTAGTACCCATCTTTCTTTTAATTGAAGCAATAGTATCTGGATTAGTTAAAAGCATTCTCTTTGCTGCGTGACCGACAACTTCTTCGCCATTTGCTTTAAAAGCAACAACTGAAGGTGTAGTGTTTGGTCCTTCTGGATTAGGAATAACTTTTACCTTTCCATCAGGTTGCATATATGATACAACCGAGTTTGTAGTACCTAAATCGATACCTAAAATAATTTCTTGTGCCATAATTTATTCTCCTTTTTCTACTGAAGCATTTTCTTCAGTTTCCTTTTCTTTTTCTTCTTTTTTAATTTTTGATACAACAACCATTGCTGGTCTTATCAAGCGATCTCTAATGAGATATCCAGGCTTAGATAAACTTGAAACCTTGTCATCTTCCTTTCCTTCTACAATATCAACTGCTTGCATTGTATTGTGGTCAAATTCTTGACCAATCTCCGGTAAGATTTGCGTTATACCTTCTTCTTCTAACGCACTAAGCATAGATTTATATATCATTTGAAACCCGATTAAATAATTTTTTAACATCGGATCTGAAGGTTCATTTTTTAATACTAGATAAAACGAATCAAGAGTTGGTAACAACTTTTCCACAAATGGTTGACCGCGATATTTGACCATTAATTGATGATCCTTTTCATACGATTTACGAAGATTATCACAATCAGCAACTGTTCGATATGCTTTATCTTTCCATGTCTTCACTTCTTCTTCAAGTTCAGTGATTCTTTTTTGTGATGCTTCTAATTCAGCATTCATTTTTCTTTCTTGTTTTTCTTGATTTTTAATTTCTTTATCTTTCATCAACTAGGATCCTTTCTAGACTTATCATCGTCACTATATATCTCCGCTAATTGTTCCGCAAGATACTCAAGTGATTTGACTATCTTATCGTAGTCCATACGCGTTGGTCCAACCAAAGTAATTGTTCCTTCATGGTCTTTACCAATGCTGATTTTTTTACTCACAAAGGCCACATCATCTAAGCCATTGCCATCCTCATCTTTACCGATGCGAACGTCTAATTCTTCGTTCTCATCAATAACATTTCTCAATTTTTCTGGCGAATCTATGAACTTTAACATTTTTTTAAATTTTTCTAAATCAGAATTAAACTCTGGTTGGTCGAGAAGATTTTCTTTGCCATATGAGGAAATTCTTTCACTTGTAAATTTTAAAAATGCTTCGGCAAATGCTCGATATATCGCATCATTAGCATGTATCATATTTTCTATCAGAGGTTTGATAGCTTGCATCTTTTCAATTAAACCTGATATTGGAGTTCCTGTCGTTCTTTCATTAATTAAATCAACACATTTTTTCACATCAGTTAGCGAAACATCATTATCAAATATAAAGGTCTTATTTTCAACGTATCCTTTATCAGTTACAAACACTGCTGTTGCACTAGTTTGTGATAATGGAATTAATTGAATAGATGCTAGATGTTCTTCATCAGCGCCAGGTCCTAATACAATCGTCGCTAGATTAGTCATATGTGATAAAATCTCACAGGATTCTTTAATAACTTCATCTATTGATTTACTTCTTTGATCGAGGATAACCGCTAATTGATTTTTCAATTCTTCATCAACATCTTTTGAAGAAGAATCGCGTAGATATTTAACATAATATCGATATCCTTGAGTAGAAGGAACTCTTCCCGCCGAGAAGTGTGGCTTTTCAATATAACCTAAATTTTCAAGGTGAACCATCTCATTACGGATTGTAGCCGAAGAATAAGGCAAATCATAATTTTCTAATAAAGTGTTGCTTCCTACTGGAGTCGCTGTTTTAACAAAATATTCAACGATATACTTAAGGATTAAATCCGAACGAGTTAGCATATGTACACCTCCTAGCACTCTTTTTTCTCAAGTGCTAATTCTATTATACGCATTTTATTAGCACTGTCAACACATTATTGCTAATTTTTTTGTATTTTATAATAAAATCATCTTTTAATAGATGATTTAAATTTTATTTTATTATTTATAATAATAATTATCTTATTTTTATAATTACAAATTTGATAAATTAATTAGAATAATAATTTTTTTAAGATTAAATCCATGATAAAAAATTTGTCATCCGCGATTTTTAAGTGTCTATCTATCATCTCTAAACTATGATTATCAATTAGTAAATCAATTTTCTTCTTATTAACTTCATAATAATTTTCGCCATATAGTTTTTCATATTCCGCGAGTGATATTCCCTCTATTTTTCTTAAACCTAACATCACAAAATAAAATTTTTCATCTTCGAGTGATACTTTTTCAACATAATCTTCATAATTAGCTATTAGATATTGAGTGAGATTTTTAGTATTTGTTCTTCTTATTTTATCAATATATGAAGAAGCTGCTAACCCCACTCCTCCATACTCTTTATTATTCCAATAAATTAGATTATGTTTAGATTGATAACCATTTTTAGCAAAGTTAGAAACTTCATAACGATTAAAACCATTTTCTTTTAGACGATTTACAATTAAATCATATAATTCACTGGCTAAATCTTCATCTGCTTCCAAATATTTATGATTATAAAGCATAGTCGATGGTTCAACTTGTAGACAATATGTTGAAATATGTTTAATTTTCAGCGATAAAAATAAATCTAAATCCTTATTTAAATCAGCTGGTTTTTGATCATTAAAACCATATATCAAATCGACATTAATATCATCTATACCCACATTAATTAATTGATTGATTAAACATTCAATTTGATGATAATCATGATGTCGATTAATAAGTTCTTGATATTTTTTATTAAATGTTTGTATTCCAATAGATATTCTTTTTACATTATTTGCTTTTAAAACATCTATTTTATCTTTTGTGATATCTGGATTAATTTCAAAAGTGATAAAAGCATCATTATCCATATAATCTTTAATCAAAAAAAAGAGAAAGTCTAATTCATCGACACTTAAAGATGATGGACTACCTCCTCCAATATATATTGATTTAAAGACATATGAATCATATTTTTTTAATTCTTGAGCCAATTTCAAAAGATATTTATCAGCGAGTGATTCGCTATAAAGCACTTTTGAAAACGCACAATAAGAGCAAATTGTATTACAAAAAGGGATATGAATATATAATCCTGGCTTACTTATTCTCTCCGTCTTTATTTTCATCTAACTCTTCTTTTTCCTCATCGATATCATCCTTCAATTCGGATTCATCGTCAACATCAACTAAAATACGTGAAAGATTATCTTCGGCAATTTTTGATTCATCTTCTTTATCGTATTCTGCTAATCCTGGAATCTTCTTTCTTAAGACAAAAACCACAACTCCGATGATCACAAAAATGGCAACAATTCCAAAAATCCACCATCCGGATGAATTACCACTTAAAGTTACTGACATATTTTTTTCTCCTATCTCACCACTGGGGTGTAAACAAATTTATTTTTGATTTGTTCTTTTTTATAAAAGCCTAAATTGACAAGGTTATCCATAGATGTACGCGCCGTTTCATAAGCGACACCCGTTTCTTTTTTATATTGAGCTATGGAATAATACTTACCAATAGTGCAATGCTCTGCATAAAATTTTGCTTGCATTTTTCGAAGTGAAGGATATAATTCTAAGAGATTTTCAGCGATTAAATCCACATCTTTTTGGTCTAAACCAACTGGTAAAGTTGGTAAAGATACCTTTCTTTCAAAGGTAATAGTTTCAGGAAGATTAGTCATTGCTATAAAATTACTTTTCACTGGAAGAGGATTTTTTATCTCATCACTTTGAGTGAATTCCTCTTTAATTAATGAAATATCATTTGCAGAGACGACTTCATCAAATTCAGATAAGCTTTCTTCAACTAAATTTAAGACATAATTCACAAAATATGTTAAATCTAAGCTTAGCTCTGATGAAATAAATTTATTCATAAACTCCTCTTTATTTGAGTTTAAAAGATATTTTTCAAAATTAAATAAGAATGGAATTGTATCAAATCCATCATTAGCAATTATATATTTCATTGAAAGCAAGGCACATTCTTCATTAAAATAATCAAATGGTTTAACATATATTAGATAAAAATAAGAAATGATTGCTTTAATCAAAGTAAAAGTCTTAAAATTCTTAATAAACGAAAATAGAGTATCATTCATCGATTCAATCTTTTCAATCGGAGCGGCATTATAGTGATGCCCAAATACATAATGATCGCTCGGATTATTATGATCAATCATTCTACCATATGATTCAAAATCCGCGGGATTAATTTCCTTTTTTAAAATCTTACCATAAAAAGAAGTTAATATACTTAAATCAAAATCGCTTGAAGAACGATTTAAATAATATTTAATCGCGTTAATATAATTTTTTAAAGATAAAAACGCCTGAGGAATATCATCTTTTTCAGTTGTAATTAACTCATAGAGAATATCATCTGAAATAGTTAATGAATTCTCTTGAGCATAACTTCTTGATAAACTTAATAATGCTTTAAGAATAAAGTTCTCTTTCACTTCATCATCTAGTTTTTCTAAATAAATCATATATTTAGTAATCTTTTTTTCAATACGAAATAATGTTTGTTGAAGAGGAACTGTTAAACAAACAGAAAAAATCTTATTCTCAATTGACATTAAATCTAAACTTTTTCGATAGTAACTACGATAGTTTTGAATTCGATTCCAAATCGAGTCAATTGAAGAAATAGCTAAAGCTTTTTTTACTTCATCCATAGATGCATAATTTTCATCTGTAAAACGAACAGCCAAATCTCTTTCCAATTTTTTCACCTCATTAGTAATATTTTAGTAAAAAGAACAAATTATGTCTATAAAAATTACTAATTTTCTACTAGCAAATTTTTACATTATTCTCTATGAAGTTTTTTCTTTAGACAATTTTAATTATTTTCATCGTCATCATATGAAAGAATTGCCATAAAAGCATCCTGAGGAACTTCAACAGTTCCTACCGCTTTCATGCGCTTTTTACCTTCTTTTTGCTTTTCAAGCAATTTCTTCTTTCGCGAAATATCTCCACCATAACATTTCGCCAAGACATCTTTACGAACAGCTTTAATATCACTTCGAGCAATTATCTTACCTCCGATAGCTGCCTGAATTGGAACTTCAAATTGTTGTCTTGGAATAATATCTTTTAATTTTTTTACGATTATTAATCCTCTTTGATAAGCAAAATCGCGATACACTATCGAAGATAAAGCATCGATTGGATTACCATTTAATAAAATATCCATCTTAACTAATCTTGAAGTTTGATACGAACTTAATTCATAATCAAATGAAGCATATCCCTTAGAATATGATTTTAATTTATCAAAGAAATTATATACAATTTCTGAAAGTGGTAGAAGATAAGTTAATATCGATCTACTCTCATCGATATATTCCATATTTTGATATATACCTCTACGCTCTTGGCAAAGTTGCATAATCGGACCGATGTAATCTTTTGGAGTCATAATCTTGGCTTCAACAAATGGCTCTTCGATATGATCGACATTAGCTAAATCTGGCATCTTTGAGGGGTTATCAAGATTTATCATATCACCATTAGTTAAATAAATATGATAAATGACACTTGGTGCAGTTAAAATTAAATCGATATTATATTCTCTTTCAAGTCTCTCTTGAATAACATCCATATGTAATAAGCCTAAAAATCCGCATCTAAAACCAAATCCAAGAGCTTGCGATGTTTCAGGTTCAAAATGAAGTGAAGCATCGTTTAACGACAATTTTTCCAAAGCATCTTTTAAATCACCATATTTTTTAGAATCGCATGGGTAAAGACCACAATAAACGGTAGGATTCATTTTGCGATAACCTGGTAAAACTTCATTTGATGGATGCTCTTTACTTGTAATTGTATCACCTGGTCTAACATGTCCAATTTCTTTTATAGAGGCGGCAACATATCCAACTTCACCTGCATATAATGTTTCAACCTTTTCTTCTTGAGGTCTTCTTATTCCTAACTCAACAACTTCATAGGTATAGCCATTAGACATCATCACAATATGATCACCAACACTTAACGAGCCCTCTTTAATTGTCACTTGAGCAATAACCCCACGATATGAATCATAAAAAGAATCAAATATCAAAGCTTGTAAAGGCTTATTTATATCACCTTTAGGAGCAGGTATTTTATCAACTATCTCTTCTAAAACTTTTTCAACATTTAGTCCAGTTTTGGCTGAAACTCCTACCGCTTCATCACAAGGTAAACCAATAGTATCTTCAATCTCTTTGCATGTTCTTTGAAAATCCGCTGAAGGTAAATCAACCTTATTAATCACTGGAATAATTTCTAGATTATTATCAATTGCTAAATAAACATTAGCTAACGTTTGGGCTTCAACTCCTTGAGTCGCATCCACGACTAATAAAGCTCCTTCACAAGCTGCTAAAGAGCGAGATACTTCATAAGTAAAGTCAACATGACCTGGAGTGTCAATCAAATTAAATAAATAATCCTCACCATTTAAGGCATGATAATTAATCGAAACCGAATTTAATTTAATAGTTATTCCTCTTTCTCGTTCTAAATCCATCGAATCGAGAATTTGGTCTTTCATCTCTCTTTTTTCAATTGCTCCAGTCATTTCTAAAATTCGATCTGCCAAGGTTGATTTACCATGGTCAATATGAGCAATAATTGAAAAATTTCTTATATGTTCTAAATCGTATTTTCGCATAAACTTTAAACCTATTTAATATTTTAACTTAAACATAAATTTATTCAATATTTTTAATTAGATAAAACTATTTATTTTTCATCTTTCTTCCAAAATAAAGAAAGATGATTCTTAATTTGTTCTATTGAATTAACGCGAATGTAATGTGACCATTCAAAGCGAAATAAATCACGATAATTACTTTGCATAAAACGTTGGTCAATAAGTAAAACGACACCTTTATCCTCAGCGCTTCTTATGACTCTACCCGCGGCTTGCATCACTTTATTTTTACCAGGATTAGTATATGAATAATCAAAACCATTAAGTCCTTTATTATCATAATAATCCTTGATAAGATTTCTCTCAAAAGAAACCATTGGTAGTCCTACGCCAACAATAATTGCTCCAATTAAGCGTGAAGAAACTAGATCTATTCCTTCAGAAAACGCTCCACCTAACACGGCAAAACCAATCGTTGTCGATGTTGGATTTAATGTAAATGAATTTAAAAATAAATCGCGGTCTTTATGAGTCATTTCTTTAGATTGCACAATGACATTAAAATCCTCTTGTTTAAACACCGATAAAACATTTATCAAATATTGATACGACGAGAAAAATACCAAATAATTTCCAACTTTGCTCTCACAAACTGCTTTTATTGATTCAGCTATGGCTTTATATGACATATCACGATCTTTGTATCGCGTAGAAATATCACTTCTAACTAATAAGCAAAGATGGTCTTGCTCAAATGGTGAAGGAAGCTTTAAATATGGCGTTTGCTCATCTCCACCTAAAGTTTTAATATAATATTCAATTGGCGATAATGTTGCTGAAAAAAACACCGCACCACGAATATTTTGAATTGTATTATGAATTAAACTTGCAGAATCTAAACAGCGAATATAAGCTTTCACAAAATCATTTTTAACTTCGAAATATGTTATAAAAGCATCATTTAAATACCCATGAATTTTTAAAAAACGATTAATCATTTTAGAAGCATCAGTAAACTCATCATTAACATATTCAGGATGATTCTTCATCACATCTTGCATCGAAGAATAAGTATTTTCTAAATAATTATAAAATTCTTTAGAAAAATCATTTTCTACAATTTGGTATTCTTCACCTTGTTTAACTGTGTCAAAATAACTAATTAATTTTTTAATATCGCGTTTTAAAGCAATAGTTTTAAATTTTCTAAATGATTTTCGTAAATCTAACAGAATTTCTTCTTCTATTGCTAACGTATACATATCTTTAGTTCGTTCAGATAAATTATGCGCTTCATCGATTAAAGCAAAATAATTTTCACTACTCTCTTCAAAAAAACGTTTTAAATAAACAACTGGATCAAACAGATAATTATAATCACAAATAATCACATCACAATAATTTGACACATCAAGTTGACATTCAAATGGGCAAACGTTATTGATTAATGCATACTTAAATATCGTATCACTATTGATATTTTTTTCATTTAGCAAAATCTCTTTAATGATATTATTGATTTTATCATAGTAATTTATGGTATATGGGCATTCATCGGGATTACAATTTTTATTTTCAGCAATACACATATGCTCTTTAGCGGTTAAGATAATACTTCTTGATTGTAATCCTTTATTTGTTAACATCTTCATCGCTTGAAAAGCGACATCTTTAGCTTGAGTTTTTGCTGACAAATAAAATATTTTATCATTTTTTTCTTCTGCAAAAGTCTTAATAACCGGATAGATAGTAGACATTGTTTTACCTGTACCCGTTGGTGCTTCAAAGAAAAATAGTCCTCCATCACTAGCCACTTTATAGACATATTTAGCCACTTCTCGTTGTCCATTACGAAAATCTTCATATGGAAATTCTAGCTCTTTAGCAGTTTTTTTTAACAATCGCTTATGCTCAATTAAGCTACGATAATAAACACTGTAATCGGCTATTAATTCTCTAACTTTATCTTCTAATTGCTTAAAAGTAAAAATAAAATCTTTAATAAGTCGAGAACTATCAATTTGGGAAATATATGTTAATCTAACTCCAATTTCAGTAAGTGATTGCTCTTTTGCAAACATATAGCCATAACATATCGCTTGCCCTAAATGCCATCTACCTTGAACAGCATGAAAGTTTTCAAGATCATCTTTAGCCGATTTTATCTCATCGATAATGTATCTTTGGTCTTCTTTGATAATACCATCAGCTCTTCCTTGTAAGGTAAAAACAAATTCCTCGTATTCAAAATCGCATTGTAAAGGAACTTCGCTTTGATAATTACCAGCTTGTATCGCTTGATAACGCATATGAATTCTAGTTCCCTCTTGCATAGTATCACTATTATAGATACGCGTATCAATTGAGCCGCTACGCAACAAAAAATCTACTAGCTGATGAACTGATAAGATAACATTTATAGCCATAGATTTATTATATAATATTTTCTCTTAAAAAATATAAAACTATGTAAGATTTTTAATTCTGATTAAGATTCTTTAAATATTTCTTAAATAACAATTTCATTATT
>CABUOQ010000020.1 GCA_902493275.1 uncultured Bacillota bacterium
CAAACATATTGCAACTTAAAGTATGAAAAACTGCTTTTACTTTAAAAACTTGCGAAAAGTAGGATTATTATTAAAAAATGAGTATCTATTAAGATAATAGATACTCAAAATACATATTAATTTTAATAAAGAAACGAAAAAAACACAATACTAAATAACTAAAAACCAAGCATTTTATAAAAAAATATCCATCTATTATCTTAATAGATATTCAGAAAATAAAATAAATTTTTAAATTTTTTGAAGGAGGAATTATGAAAAAATTTAATAAGGAAAATTATAAATTTGTTGATTTATCTGAAACTGATTATACTCTATTCAGTCAAGTTGAACTTGATAAGATGATTGAAGATACAAAAGAAGTTTTAGGATTAACAAAAAAGAAAATGAAAATGACTCCAATGAATCTAGGACTTGTAGGTGGACTTTTAGGAGTTAAAGGTGGACAATTTATTAAAATTAACGCTTTAACTGGCGCTAAATGGAAGAAAGGAAACACCACTAAAGAAGAACGTAAACTCATAAAAAGAGTTTTCACAACTGCAAGACTATATTATCTATTTAAAGTTGTCATTGTTCTCATTAGCAAAAATAGCAGTGAACAAGACTTACTCAACCCAACTTTAATACAAAAAATTAAGGATTAACATTAATGGGTTTATTTTCGAAAAAATCGAATGCAGATAAACTTCTTAATGAGGCTCTAAGTGATTATAAACAATCAAAATATCAAGAATGCTATCAAAAGGTATGTGAAGCGGCAGAGCTCAAAAGTTCAAGAGCGTATTTTTGTAAAGCGTTATTAATTTATAACGACCATGTTAGCCTAGGTTCTGAACCAGATTTTAATGTCTTAGATGAGTTATTAAAATATTCGCTTGATGGTGGGTATACTTTAGCGTATGGATTTTATGCTTATATTCTTTATGCAATGCAATATGATGAAAGACTCTGTGATTTTCTTTCATCTAAAGGCAAAGTTAAAGATGGATTATATCTAACTTTTTATGCATCATATTTATTTGGACTTTATACTGATGAAGAACATGCTGATATTAAAACAACAATTGCGATAATAAAAGAGTCGATTTCACTTTTAACAAATTTTAAAAATCAATTGTCAAGTGGTAAAAAAATTGAGTATGAAGAGAGTGAACTATATAATCCATATAGTAAGTTATCAATCGACTATACTTATCCTCATGCGCATTTTCTTTTATTGACAGCGCTTTATTGTGAAAATGATTGGGATAAAAGGAAAGAGTTTATGGATACGTTTAAAGTAATTATTGATATGATGCCTTTAGCAGAAGAAAAATTCCGAGCTTCAAAGCAATATATGCGGGCAATTTTAAATAATTATTTAGGAATGAGAGATCTTTCTGAAGCCAATAAGACAATGAAAATTATAAATGATTGTTTTAATGGTCTTAATGATGAAGATAAAGATTATTACAAAGGAGATTATAATCAGTTATATGATGATTATAATGAATTCTACCAAAGCGAAATACAAAAATTAAAGCAGCGCGATATTACTTATTCAGATGGATATGCAGATAAAAATGCATTAAGTTTAAATAATATTGTTAATGCTATTTCACAAGGTGCAAAATACTATGCTAATTCTTCATCAAAAAGCACAACGACTGTTTATACTATAAATGGTAAGAAATATACTCGTGGTGAATTAGGATATTTATACGATGAGCAAGGAATAAAAGGTGAATACCGAATTGATGATTATTCTAGACTTCATGATGAAAATGGACGAGAGTTAGGATATTTTAATAAAGATGGATTATTCATCGATAGTTAATTTATAAATTAAATAATAATATTATAATACAATTAAAAATGGTTTATTGAAATGATAATTATTCATTCAATAAACCACTTTTTTATTCAATATTACGAGCTATCTTAGCTTCGTATTTTTTTCTTTCAGCGTAATTAAGAATTTTCTTTCTCATACGATAAGTTGTAGGAGTTATTTCAACAAGCTCATCGGAATTAATATAATCTAAACAAGCTTCCAATGACATCTTTCTAGGAGTTTTTAATACGACTGTAAAATCCTTAGAAGCAGAACGCATATTGGTCTTTTCTTTTTCTTTGACGACGGTAACGCCTAAATCAGAGTTATATTTATTTTCTCCAACAATCATGCCTTCATATATTTGCGCACCAGGAAGAATAAATAAGGTGCCACGTTCTTCAACATGTTGAATAGCGTATGGAGTTGCTTGACCTGAATCTACTGCGACAAGAACACCGACTGAACGTTCTCCGACATTCATCTTTAGCATTGGACGATATTCTTTAAAAGTGTGATTTAAAATACCATATCCTTTTGTCATAGTTAAGAAATTATTAACAAATCCTAGTAATCCACGCGAAGGTACAACATATGAGACACGAACTTGATTTTCGTTATAGACCATATGAACGAGTTCACCACCGCTGGAGGATAATAAATCGATAATTGTACCTAAGTATTCTTCAGGGACATCAATTTGAACATCTTCAAATGGTTCACATTTAACACCATCAATTTCTTTGATGATGACTTGTGGTTTTGAGACTTGAAGTTCAAAACCTTCACGACGCATATTTTCAATTAATATTGAAAGATGTAATTCTCCACGACCAGAGACAATAAATGTTTCGGAGTTTGGAATTCGTTCGACACGCAAAGAGACATCACGTTGAACTTCTTTCATTAATCTTTCTTCAATTTTGGAAAAAGTCAAAAGTTTTCCATCTTGACCTGCAAATGGTGAAGTGTTAACCCCAAATGTCATTTGTAGAGTTGGAGGATCAATTCTTAAAAGTGGTAATGGTTCAACTTTATTTAAGTCACCAATGGTTTCACCAACATTTAAATCACTGATACCAGCCACAGCGACAATATCACCAGCATGAGCTTCTTTAACTTCAATTCTACTTAGACCAAAATAACCAAAGACTTTTTGAATTCTAAAGTTCTTTATAGTTCCGTCTAAACGTGATACAGAAACAGCTTGTCCTTCTCTCATTGTTCCTTTTTTGATAAGACCAATACCAATTTTACCTACGAAATCAGAATAATCTAATAATGCAGGTTGAAATTGAAGATCGCCATCTAAATCGACTTTAGGTTCAGGAATTTCTGCGATAATGGTTTCAAAAATAGGGTCCATTCCTGGTGCTTGATCTTCTAGTTTAGGTGAATAAGAAGAAGTACCTTTTAAAGCGGAACAATAAACAGTTTTAAATTCCAAAAATTCATCTGGAGCGCCTAATTCAATAAATAAATCAAGAACTTCATCGATAACACGATTTGGATCAGCGTTTGGACGATCAACCTTATTGACAACAACGATAGGCTTTACATTAGCTTCAAGAGCTTTTTTTAAGACAAATCTTGTTTGAGGCATCGTACCTTCAAAAGCATCGACAACTAAGACAACTCCATCGACCATGTTCATAATTCTTTCGACTTCACCACCAAAGTCAGAGTGACCAGGAGTGTCGAGAATGTTAATACGATAATCTTTATAATTTAAAGCTGTTGTTTTAGCTAGGATAGTAATACCTCTTTCTCTTTCAATGTCATTACTATCTAAAGCACGGTCAACGACCTTTTCATTATCTCTAAAAGTATGCGAATTTAATAATAATTGGTTAACTAATGTTGTTTTTCCATGATCGACGTGAGCGATTATGGCTACATTTCTAATATTCATGTGAGTATACCTCCAACTAGATGATTATAAATCATAAAAAAAAATGTTTAAACAAAAATATGCTTAAACATTTAAAAAAACGCTTACTTTTGCGACATTAATTTGCGATTTCATCAATGTCGATAATATTAGGGATAACAAGTGGTTGTTTTTTGGTTTCTCGACGAACATATCTAGAGATATTATCACTGATTTTTTTGAGCAATTCATCGCGATTATCACCATAATAATTAGATATGAATACGTGTAATGAATCTTCAAACATACTATTGATTTGTTTGACGATATTTTCCGAATCTTTTAAGAAGATGAATCCTCTCATTTGAACATCTTGAGAAGTGATGATTTCTTTATTTTTACTAGAGACGACTGCGCCAAGAATGATTACGCCATCATTAGCCATTTTTATTCTTTCTTCAATGACGGAATCAACGACATTACCAACACCAATTCCATCAACTAAAATATCGCCTGTTTCAATTTTTTCTTTAAAGTTTGGTTTGGCAATTCTATTTTCAATCTCTAACATCATACCATTATCTAAAACAAAAATGTTATTGTGATTATATCCCATATTCAATGATAGTGCAATTCGAGCGTTAGTCATTAATTCGCGAAAATCACCTTTAATTGGGAGGTAGTATTTAGGACTTAAAAGTGTTAATAACATTTTTAAATCTTCTTCATGAGCATGCATTGAAAAGATCTCTTTACGAGTTAGATTAACTATTTTAGCGCCAGTTTTATAGATGGTATCCACAGCCTCAATTGAAATAGTTTCTGTACCTGGAACAGAAGGGCAATCTAAAATAAAAGTATCATTTTCATTAAAGACAAGATTGCTGAGTAAATCACCATTAGCTAGATTAATCAAAGTTTCAAATAATTGTTCTCCGCAGCCATCGATAATGATTAATAAATCTTGTTCGCGAATACGGTTTAATTCGTTTAATGAGCAAAGGTTTTGACTTGGAATATTTAGATAAGTATCGATGTATGATCCAAATAATTCATGAATAGTATCGGTCAAGAAGAGAATCTTTTTATTACTCTTGATTGCCAAATCGATAATCTCACTTATATTGAAAAGATTTTGTGAATAAACGCTGATAAATAATCGTCCAATTGATTCGGTAAATAATCGATTGATATAAGGGGTTATACGGTGATTAGGTGAGCAATGACCAATTTTATCACTATCACATGATTCCGCCATTAAAAGTAATACTTTTTTCTTAAGGGGAAGAGATGTTAACAAAGCGAAATCAGTTTTATTGACTTCGTTGGCCCCAAAATCGATTATGAAATCGGAAGTATATACAATATAACCTTGATCAGTATCGATAGCAATTCCAAAAGTACCTGGAACAGAATGGGTCATTTTAATGAATATAAATTCACGGCCATTAATTATTTCAGTTCCACCTTTTACATAGTGAAAATCATAATCAATAGGCTTAAGGCCATACGCTAAAGTTTTATTTTTTATTAATGATGCTGTAATATCTGAACAATATATTGGCGCAGGAATCTTACGATAAATATAAGGGATTGCTCCCATTTGATCATCATGTGCATGAGAAACAATATATGCTTTAACACGACTAGCATTTTCTTTTAAATAATTAAAATTAGGTATAATACAATCTACACCTGGGACTCGTTTATCAGGATACTTAATTCCAGCATCGAAGATATAAATATCATCATTAATTTCAATCACTGACAAATTCTTTCCATTTTCATCAAGTCCTCCAAGAGAAAAGAATTTTATTTTATCTGACATTATTAAACTCCTTTGTTAAAATTCAAATATAGTATAACCAAACATCGCTATTAATTCAATCTAAAGTTTATAGATTTTTTTATTAGACAAAACTACAAAAAATCAACTTTTATCTTTACAAAATATAAATTTCATAATACAATAACTAAGCATATGGCGATTATGGTGAAGTGGTTAACACATCTGGCTGTGAACCAGACATGCGTCAGTTCGATTCTGATTAATCGCCCCATATTGAAAGCATAGGTTTGATACCAAGAAAATGATGGTTTCAAGCCTTTTTTGTTGCTTTGAAGCTTAATTTTGCATTTTTCTTCGTCCGGTCAGGTTCGAACCGACGATTTATTTCCATCTTTTGTGTATTTTAATATGCTCCCTTTGTCAAGTACAAATTAAATTGTGTAAATAATATCTTTATTTAAGTACTATCTGTTGTAATGTCTTCCCCTAGGGGAAGAGCGAATTTTTCATTTTTAACTGTTTCATAGAATTCTTTTGGTGGAAGTTTATTTAAATTCCATATGCATCTGTCGTTGTTGTAATAATCAATCCAGTCATCGATAATAGCCTTTACTTCATTAAATGAAGAGCATTCTATTATTTTACCTTTTATTTCATCTTTCATATGACCGAAAAATGATTCTTGAGGAGCATTGTCCCAGCAGTTACCACGTCTAGACATAGACCTTCTAAGATTCACATCTTCAATAATTTTTATAAATCTATGTGATGTGTAATGACATCCTTGATCTGAATGAATTAATGTGTCTGTTTTAAGTTCTTTACCATGATTTTTAATTAACACATTAACTGTGTCCAACACGAATTCAAGTTCAAGAGAAGGACTTAATTGATATGCTAAAACTTCTTTGGTATATGCATCTATAATAACTGATAAATAAGCAAAAGTATTGTTATAAGGAATATATGAAATATCCGTAAGAAGCACGATTCTAGGACCATATGCTTCAAATTTTCTACTTAATAGATTAGCAGCATAATTACTCGTTTTCATAGCTTTCTGCATTCTTCTATAAGGATTTGCTTTTCTAATAGGACAATAGAGATTATATTTTCTCATCAGCCTTCTAATCTTTTTCTGGTTCATTGGCTTATTCATTTTAAGAAGTCTCATATAAATACCTCTAACACCTTTAGAATAGCCTCTATAATTGTAAGCTTCTAAGATTATCTTAAAGTCTTTCGTATCCTTTATTTCCTTTAAATAACGTACTTTTTCATTGTTTTTCCAGTTATAATAACCTGATCTAGAAACTCCGGCAATATCACAAAGCATCGATATCGGCAGCTTATTATCATTACTATCTAAAGTCGAATCAATTATTTGAAATAATGTAGAAGTAGGAATTTTAGTCATTTTTCCTCCTTTAGAATTTTTTTTAAAAACTCAACTTGTTGTCTTAAATATATTATTTCAGCTTGCATTTTAATTAAGGCCTTTGATGGAGAAATGTTTCCATTTTCTAAATCATCTTGAAGTGAAGACATTTTCCTTCCAGCATGAAAAGAGCCGTTGACTTTATACTCTTCTCTAATGTGACATGCAATTCCTTTAGGCCTTTCTGCACCTAGTATTGAAAGATCATAGCCACAATCTTCAAGAATAGTAGGAGCTGAAAAACCATCATTTAATCTCTTAAACATTAGCTCTTTAAATTCTACGGTGAATTTAATTGAATTTTCACTAACCTTATAGGTATATTTATTATTTTTTAATATTTCAATTTCGTCTTTATTAAACTTTTTAATACCCATACTTTTCACTCTCCTATCGTATAAAAGGGACTTTTTAACTGTCAACTAAAATGAAATCACACAATAGATGTGTATAGATTAATGGTTTCACACATTTTGATTGTCCAGTAATTAAATTATACACAATTTAATCGTCCATTTTTTAGGTTCTACACAATTTGTTTTGTCCATTTTACAGGGTATAGTTTATAATGCTTCTAAAGGTCACTTTAGTGAATCTAAAGCCGAACTATTATTGTCTCTTGCTAATTCATCTATTGGTTTTTATACTGTCTCTGATAAATTAATTATCAAACAAATTGTTCAATCTATACTACTTCATCAAGAACAAAATCTTGCTTGTTGTCTTTATGGTGAAATTTGTAATATCTCTAACTTCCATAATGCTGATGCTTTAGTAGCGTTCTCTGGCATCAATCCTTTAGTATATGAGTCTGGTAAATTCAAAGCCAAGAATACTATGATTTCTAAGAAAGGTTCTGCTTTATTTAAGAAATGCACTTATTCAAGCTTCTAGAACAATTGTTAATCGTGATCCTATTTTCAATAATTACTTTAATAAAAAGAAATCAGAAGGTAAGCATTATAACAATTGTATTAATCATGTAGCTAAAAAACTTGTTAGAGTCATTCATCATTTATTAAAAACCAATAGTCTTTATTAATTATCAATAAATAACTAATAACCATATAAATGTTTTCAAAAATCACGAGTATTTTGAAATCACTATTTTCTCATACTCCTTTTTGTTGTGCCCATAACTCTTAAGCACATTGCTAATTATTAAATTTCAAATATTTTTATTTTTTACTTGAATCTTTAATAGTTAGCTTTCTAATGAAGTGAACCTACCACACAAACTATATTGTAGATAATTTTTGAATTTAAATTTTGAACGGGTTAACTTTTGAATTTAATATTTTAATTAAGCTCAATTATTTTTCAAACTTTCATTGTTTCAAACCCTTAAAAAACATTGACTAATGCGTGTTTTATAACTATCATTATTCTCATGGGGGGATTTAAAAATGAAAAAACTTTCAATTTGTACATTATCATTGTTAACTTTTTCAACGCTTACTGGAATATCTAGCTGTAACGAAGTAATTTCCACTTCTAGTTCCATACCAACATCAGAAGTTACCACCTCGGAAACCACTTCTTCAGAACCTTCTTCCTCAGTAAAACAAGCTCACGCTATTACCTTTACTGAAAGCGAAGACTTCTCTGTTGAATGTGAATTAACCGAAGCCAAAGAAGGAGACAAAGTATCCTTCACTATCGTTTTAAATAACGATCACACCGAAATAACCGCCGTTAAAGTTTATAACGAAACCTTAACTGCAAACAATCAAGAAGTTTATAGCTTTGTCATGCAAGATAGCGATGCTTCTGTTGTTATCGAATCAAACGATACAAGAGCTCAACAACCAACAATCAAACAAGTTATTACTAACTTAGCTTCAAAGAAGAACTATTCCTACTTCTTAGAAGACAAGATTTTCAACACCGAAACCAAGTATTACTTTACCGAAAAAGCTTATTACTACACCTATTCCAAAGACAACTCTTCCTTAGGTTTAGCTGAAGACTTAAACGGTGATGTCTTCCAATTCGAATTAGGTGAAAACGGAATTATCGAAGGTGATGCAACTAAAGATAAAGATGGAAATGTCGTAAACGGCTTATGGGCTAACGCTATTATTTCCTTTGCCGATTTCAATTTAAACGCCTTACCAGATGAAGCAAACTTAGATAATAAATACGTTATCGAAGATGATGCTAACAAGTTATTATTTGCCGCTTTCGCTGGTTATGCTGATGCCTATGTTATGCCATATATCACTGTTTCAGTTGAAGTTTTAAGCGAAAACACATTCATTTCTACAGTTCACTTCGAACCAGAAGGTAATAGCACCTATACCGGTGACTGCATCGGTACAGTTACCGCTGTTGATGAAACAACAATTCCGTTCATCGATGAATACATTCAAAACGGTGGTGGTGCTAAGCTTTCCGAAACTGAAGCTATTGTTGAAATCTTAAGAAAGATCAAAGAATCTAAGAACTATAAAGTTAGCGTTTCTAAAGCTGATACAGCTACCTATGTCGATTACTTCACAGAAAACTATTTCTATTCTGAAAATATCGCCACACCAGCTAGCTCTAAAGGTCATATCTCAATCGCTGGTTCCATCTACAACTTCACAATCGCAGCTGAAGAAGTTAAATTAGGCGATGAAATAACAATCACAGATTCCGCTAACAAAACCGATGTTTGGGCTAACTCCTCTAACACCTTCAAAAACTTAGCTACAATAAACTTATCTGATTTTACCTTAACCTTAGGTGAAGACGGAAAGTATTTCTTAAATAACCAAGTCTCTCCAATGACTTCTTTATTTAACTTAGTTCATGCTGGTGGTTGGTTTGCTACAGTTGATGCAGCTAACGATAAAGTCATCTTCGATGAATTCGATAAGACTCACTTAGTCTATACCTACGTTAGAGCTGACGAAACAGCCTATACTGTTACAATCGATAACATCGGAACTACATCTATCGCTTCAGTCGATGAATTTAGAGAAGCTAATAAAGACTTTGATCCAACAGATATCAGCAAATTATCTACAATCTTAGCTGGATTAAAAGAATCTAAATCTTATTCAATTAAGTTCACAAGTGGATTTGGAACTTTCTCAGGATTAAGCACTAACTCCTATGAGATTTCCTTCTCTGAAACAGAATACGTTTCTACCTGCACTAACAAAGCTGAATTATCTTACACCTTAAAAGAAGAAGATGGCGTTGTTAAGAAATATACCAAGGACAACTCTTCTAACGATGTAGTTGAAGATACTACCTACACTTCCTTATGGAGTGGTGAAGCCTTCAAATCATTCAAAGACTTCGATGAAACAACCTTAAAAGGTAAGCACAACTTCGATGGAACTTACACAATAACTTCCGCCGAAACCATCACCTTATTAGGAAACATCGTCTACATCACTTCCGCTTCCTTCCCAACTAACTTCTCATCTGCTAAAGTTGCAATCGATGAAGAAGCTAAAACATTAACAATCACCGGTACTAGTGGTTTCTATGGAAACTACACCATGGTAGTTAATTACTAATCTAAACAAACTAAAGGATGATTGCTCTTAATAGTAATCATCCTTTTTTGTTGCTCCATAATTTGAATAAAATTTTCAAAACTCAAAGCATCGTATAATATGCAGTTGCACTTGCATTAGTGAAAAACTAGGGATATGCAGAACTTGGACAAGGGTATGCAAATTGTATTAAAGTAGTATATCTTTGCCATAAAATGCTCTCAGAAACAATATAAAATAAATCAAAATAATTTTTAAGAAACTTAAATATAAATTAATAAAATCTATTTATGTATTTTTAATTTTTAAAACAAGATTAATTATATCATCAATGCTTATTTCAGGTAACCCATTTATAAAGGTGTGAACGGTATTATTAAAGCATTGATACCATTTAGCATCAATTTTGTTAATTCCTAAGTTTGCACCATATAATGAACCAATACTTGCGGCGGTGCAATCATTATCTAGCCCTAAAGCTACGGCTAATGATATGGCTTTGTCATAATTATTACCCGCTAAAATGGTAACAAAGACAATAGCACACATGTTATTTATTGTATGTACGCTATTCATGCCTGGAAAGCGTTCATCAATCAATTTTCTTGCTTCTTTAAAAGTGAATGTTTTATTTTCATATGACATTGCCCATTTTAATTCTTTATATAAACGCGATTCTTTCGGGATGAATTTCATTCCAATTTTTAGCGCATCAAGAGGTGTTTCACTTGCAAAACTAGAAGAAATAGAGGCTGCTAAGAACATTTCACCATAGATTCCATTTCGTCTATGAGTTAAGTATGCATCATTATAGCAACATTTCGCGGCTTTTAATGGTTCACCAGGATAAATATAAGCAAAAGCATCAGCTCTTATTGCCGCGCCAATCCATTCTATAAACGGATTATCTTCGGCAACGAGGTTGCATGTTACTCCTTTTTTTAAATTCTTTAAGGCTCTATCTTCGGCAGTGCAAGCATAAGGAAGATAATTAATCCAAAATTCACCAATATCACTAAGTGTATAATCCTTACCATATTTATCAAGAAGTAATAGATTTAAGATAGTGAAATTAATATCATCATCGACTAGACAAGCATTCATTCTATTTAAGGTGTAATTTTTTCTTTTATCGATTCCATATTGAATCCAGTTCTCATCTTTATCAATATCATGCCAATATTCAGTAGGTGGAAAGGGAGTACCTGTTTGTTTAGCTAATTGTTCCATATATTCGATTGAATATCCTTCAACTGGAACACCAAGTAAGCATCCAACAAAACGTCCAATAATGGCACCCTTTAATTTTTCAAGATAATTATTGACGGGATATGATGATAAATCTAATTCAGAAAGATCTAAAATACTTTTTAAATCATTTGGTTCTTGGGGATGACTAGCCTCATTTTTTAGTGTATTTAGTAAATTTTTTAGTTCTAATTCGTTTAGATTATTTATATCTTCAAAAGAATATGAATCTTGTTCATATCGCAATTGTTGATATAGCTTTATTTCTTCTTTTAGTTCCTTAATATTTTCCATAATTTAATTATTAGCTATAGTTGCATAATTAGCAATACCGGTGATTTTATAAACGTTTTCATTTCCTCCCTGTGAATTATCAAAACCGTACATATAATAATCTAAATAGTATTTGCCACTTGTGGTTGCGTTTTTAAACGTATAAGTATGTTTGCCAACTAACATTGATGTAGAACCAGTTGGCTCTAACCATAATTCGTTATTTTGAGCTTTAAAAGCACTAGGAAGAGTAACATAATCAAAGAAATCGACAGTGATATCATTATTATCCATAAAAGTAATATTGATATCTTTAGAATTCAATGAAGCAGGATTTTTCATTGTTTTAACTTCTTTAAGGGGTTCATTACCTAAAATTGTTTCATTTCCATTCATAAGATCTACAAAGCAATACTGACTATCGTTCCAATCAATTCCCGAACTGGAAAAATTATGTTTCTCTTCATCAATTTGGCTATGAATTATAAAACTATCTGCCACATATACTTTATCATTAATCGTATATAATAAACAATATGATGAAACACAATATTCAAGTTCTAATGATTCAATATCAAATCTTAAAGTATTAGTTGATTGGATTGTTTCTAGTGGTAATTCATAATAATAATTTCCATGACCATTGGCCAATTTTGAATTTTGCCATTCTTCAGCCATTGTGATATCATTTATTTTTACTTTAGCTTTTTGACCTTCCATTCTATTAATAGCAAATCTAGATAGTTGAAGTTTACTAATCGCGTTTTTATCAACGCTATCTGGAAGTGTCATTGTAAATGAATGGGTTTTACCTTGATTGAAACAATAAGTGTATCCATGACGATTGTAACCTCCCCATCCCACTCTAAAAGTTACATTTCCAATACCGGTTGATAAATCTTCGATACTAAGGGAAGTGATGGTAGTTTCCTCTTTAGCGGTAATATAAGTTTTTCCACTTTTATTGATGACATCAGTTTGTCCGATACACCAATCATCCATTCTCCAAGAAATGGTTCCATTATCATAATAAAGATCGAATAGTCCAGAAAAGTTTGTCCCAAAATCACATGATGTATCAAATACTTCACTATAATTTCCGTTTTGATAAGTTCCATAAGATAATCTCCAGTTATTTCCATCAATATAAGGCTTAAATAGATCTCCTGTAAGAACGTTACTTTCATACGATCCATTTAAAACTATGCCATATTCTTTATCTTTTGTTGGAGTGACCATATTCAAATTTATTCTTAGATGAAATGAAGATGATTCATACATCGATTCCAATAAAAACTTACCATTCGTAGATGAGATAGTATTTTCGTTAATTACATAGTCTTGTCCATCGATTACTTTAAAATCTCCAAAAGTTTCATATTGTTCCTCACTAGAAGATTCACTACTAGAACTAATCTCTTCACTTGATGAAGATTCTTCGCTAGAAGATATTTCACTAGAACTTTGTTCTTCACTTGAAATAATCTCACTTGAACTTTGTTCTTCACTTGAAATGACAAGACTAGAACTATTTTCTTCACTAGATATGCTACTTTTAGAAGATACTACTTCAGTTGATGATATACTTGATTCTTTTGATTGACTTTCTGATGATGAACTACTTATTGAAGATGTGGAATTATTACATCCTAATAGTAATAAAATCATAGAAAAGTTGATAAGATTTAATACTTTGTTTTTTTTCATAATTTTCTCCCTTTAATTAAAACTTATTATCACGATAGTTATAGCCTTCACAAAAGCTCATCGCATCAGCATTTTGATAACATTCAATCTGTGAAACTGAGACAAAGTGTTCACTACCACCAGCTTCACCAATTATTCTAATTCCAGTTACTTTTATTGGATTAAAGATAAAATAATAAATTGAACATTCGATAAAATCATTGCGACTATCAGAGTTAGGATATCCAACATCATTAATCACATCTATATCAGTCCATACATCATCTATCAAGCCTTCAACATGAAGAGAACCATTTTTAAACCATCCGCCAGTATTCCAAGTGCAGCCCATTTGATAGCATAATTTACTAATGGTGACTTCTTGATCAAATTGATATCCCATATAGAAAGTATTACTAACACCGGGCGCTACAAATGAATCATATTGTGATGGTCCAAGACCGGATGATCCAATTGAATAGATTTTTTCGTTTCTTATGACATTTAAATCTTTATTTCCACCGCCGGTTGGGCTAGGTGATGAAGTGATTATGTTTCCGATTTGTGCAAGATTATATTTTGAAAAATATGTTTCATAATCTAAATCAAATTCAAAGTAATCAAAAGCGTACCAATTATCTTGTAATGTGGTGATTTTAATTATGTGAAAACTATTAGTTAAGTTAGCGATACGCGCTAAGGATTTGCGATATCCTTCATTTTCGTTATAAGTTGTAAATGTTCCATAATCTTTATTATCAATTTCAACTTTAAACGTTCCTCCAAGGGGACCGCGATATCCAAATATTTCTGCACGAGGACCCTTGAATGACATTTGCAATGTTGAATCCTTTTGATATGTTCCAAGCTCAAATTTTTTGCTAGCGGAATCATTAAATAAACGAATGAAATTGCTACTTTGTATGTCATATATATCAGTTTCAAATGTCATAGATTGAAAAGGATAATCACCTTCTTCATAACCACCGATACTATAATGACCTGTCGCTGTTACAAGATATACTTCTTGACCATATGATATATCAAAATTACTCATCAGAAAGTTGATGGTAAATGTTCCAGATGCTAAAGAATTAAATGTATATATACTTGAATTAAGTTCTAAATTTCCTAAAGCATTTGAAGTCAAAGTTATTTCTGATTTATATGAGAAAGCAGTTGCTAAAGATACTTGTTTTTCAAAATTTACTATTGCTTTATCATCTATCAAATCTTGTTTTACATCGAATACATCAAAATTTTCTGGCGATTTCATTGATAGAATTTTTGACATTTTTTTGTTTCCAAGTAAAGTAGTATTTTTAGTTCCTTTTAAATTCACAAAAAGATATTGACTACCATTCCAACCGATATTTTCACTTTGATAATTATGTTCTTTTTCTGAAACACTGGAATTAATTATTATACTATCACCGATGAATAGTTCGCCGTTTTGCTCATAAGCTAAGCGGTAATTGGTGACACAATATTCACTTTCAAGTGCAGTTATAGAAAAGTTTAAGGTTTTGGTTGTCGAAATTACATCAATTGGAATTTCATATAATTGATCTCCAGCACTATCATTAATTGCTGAATTTGAAAAACTTTTTTCCATAATTTGATTATTAATTGTCACTTGTGCTAATTGACCATTAATTCGATTAGGAGCAAAGCGAATAAGGTATAATTTATCAATTTGAGAAATATTATCATCTAATTTCATGGTAAAGGAGTGAGATTGATTTAAATTATAGCATTTAGTAAATCCATAGTGATTATAGCCACCCCATTGATTACGATAGATATAATTTCCAATCCCATCTTTTAATGATTCGATAACTGGATTATTACAAGAAAACTTAAATCCTTCAGCCATAATAAAAGTTGAACCTTCGCAATTAACCATGTCGATAGTACCGATTGACCAATTATCCATTCTGAATGCTAAAGTGCCGTCTTTAATATAAAAGTCATATAATCCGGTGAAATTTGATCCAAAATCACAACTTATATCAAATATTTGGCTGTAAATGTCATTGAGATAAGTTCCATAGCTTATTCTCCAAGAATTGCCAACATAATATGGTTTAAATACATCTCCACTTAATTTATTATCATTATATGAACCATTAAATATAATTCCATACTCTGCATTGACATTATTTAAATCACCATTTATTTCGACTTGAAGATGATAGTTATTATAAATAGAGGAGTTATCTTTGATTAGAAATCTTTCGTTTTTAGAAGAAATTGCGATATTTGAACCATTAATTGTGTATCCCTCTCCAGATAATATTTGAAAGTCATTTATTGCTTGATTATTTACGTGGCGTGGTGTTTGAATTAAAAAATAGTTGACTAATAAAAATGGAAAAAATAATTTACAAATATTCATATGAATCCTCACTTTCAACGAGACTTGTTGTACCATATCCGATTGAATCTAGTTCAATTGTTTCATCTCCTAAAGCAACTATTTTTAAAGTATGGTCGCTAGCAGTTAAGTTATATATTCTTTTTACTAATGATTGAGGTAATTGATTAATTTCTTTATTTAATGTTAAAGTTGTTGATTGCTCTAAACAAATTGTTCCATAAGAAGTATTATCAACAAAGATTTCAAAAGATCCGGCTTGTAAACAAGTTAAGGCATAGACTGTGACGAAATTGCCATAAAAAGAAAATTCTAATGTGGCATCTTTTGTTGCAGTTGCTAGTCCAAATGAATTATAAAAATCATTATTGTAAATTTTACTAAAACCATAATTAGTTATTGTTTCATCTGCGATAGAAATTCTTATTTCATCATCCACAACATATTGGTTTGGAATAAATTCAATGTCGTTAGTTTTTAATGTTGTATCATCAATTTTTCCTTGAGCAAGATTAACAACTTCTTTACCTAAATTTGTTATGCGATTGGCCCAATTTGAGATAGTATCATCACCTAAACCAGGACGATTAGTATTAATATATCGATCTCCAGATTTTTCTTTTAAATCATCTGGAAGATTTTTATATCCAAGAAATACTCCCATCATTAAACATGCGGTAGCAGCATTGCAATCATTATCAAATCCTGCTCGAAGGGCAATTTGTCCAGTAGTTTTAAAATCGCCATTTCCATACATTAATGACATCAAAGTCATAGCAAAGTTTATTTCACAATCAAGAGTATTGTTGTTTTTATAATATGTTTGTGTTAGGATTTGTCGGGCTTGAAGCCAAGTATAATTAGGATATTTATCTTTAATTCTAAAAATCATATCACTTATTTTATATGCACTTGAATTTATATCATATAATTCTTGAACATTTCTAATAGAGGACAAAATATCATCATTAACATATAATTCCGCGATTAGTGCGCTATAAAAAGAAGCAAGTTCTAGAGCCACTCCATCACCAACAGAAGCTAGCCACCAAGCACTTCTACTTTTAGCGTTTTCTTTCATACCAGGAGATATCATTCCAAATACTTCACATTCGATTTGAGCATCAATTGCACGATAATCAGGATTATATTGTCTACTACCAGTTAAAGGTGGCAAATATCCTTTATCCATTAAGGATTTAGCAGAGGCATTTCCACACCAAATGTAATCACGAATATGATTCTTCCATTCAATGACAAGGTCTTGGTAAGTGATATCATTAACTCCATATGTTTCCATGGCATGAGTCCATACATATTCTAATGAAGTATCATCATCAGTGGAATAAGTTGAAGATACTAACCAAGGAACATCTTCAGGATTAGGAGTGGTAGTGTATTGAAATTCAGTAGGTAATCCAGAAAAATTGCCCCATAATTCCGCGATTAAGCCACCATAAGTTTTATCGTAGTATTCTTCTAATGATATATTAATATCATATTCAATATTGTTTATTGATGAAGAAGAACTTTGACTTGAACTTGAGTTATTAGATGAACTGAATGAACTATTTTCACTAGAAGAAGATGTGTTGTTTTTTTGACATCCGTTGATGAAAATACAATTCATAAGTAGCAAGCAAGAAACTAGTTTTTTTCTTTTCATTTAAAATCCTTTCTTTAGTAAATAAATTTTACTATAATAATTATAGGAAATTAAAATGACAAAAAAATATCAAATAAATTCAATTTATGAGCAAAAAAATTCAATTAAACGATTTTATGATAAAATAAAATTTGATGATAATCATCCAACTAATCCATATGGATGTGAGTGGTCTAATTATTTAGAAGAAGAATATACATTTTTGCATTATCATGATTGTTTAGAACTTGGAATTAGTCATGAAGGAACAGGAATTTTTCATATAAATGAAAAATCTATTCGCTTTGATGGACCGACGATTTCGATTATTTTTCCGTCAGTTTTTCATAGTGCGCATAGGATTTGTAAGCAAGACTGTCTATGGAATTTCGTATATGTTAATAGCACGGAATTATTAAATGATTTTTATGAGCGAAATATTGACTTAAAGCGCTTTGAAAATTTTTCTTTAATTTTACCCAAAAATAAAAATCCTGAATTATTTTCTTTAGTAGAATTATTCATTTCTATAGCGTATCACGATTTTAACAATAAAAATCAATTGTTATCAAATATATTAAAATCTATAATATATTTAACTGCGGAATACCATAATGATTACAGTTCTAATTTAGATTTAGAAAGTTTTAATATAATCTTGCCTGCGATTAATTATATAAATCAAAATTATAACAAAAAGATAACTAATGAAGAGATGGCTTGTTTGTGTAATACTTCTTTATCTTCTTTAAGGAGAAAATTTATAGAAGTAACTAAATATACACCATATGAATATATAGAAAGAACAAGAATTAAAATCGCTAAGAATTTATTAAAATTTGATGATAAAATTTCTTTTATTGCTTATAAATGTGGCTTTCAAACAATATCTTGTTTCAACAAATGCTTTAAAAAAATCACTGGCATCACTCCTAAAAATTATCAAACTAAGATTAGAAATATAAAAAAACAATAATCTTATTATAAAATAGTTTTTATAATGTCTTAATTACTTTTGCTATATGTTAAATAAGAAATATATGTCTAGTAAACAAAAAAATTATATGATAATATAAAAAAGTAATGAGGAGAAATAAATGGATAATAATGTAATGTCTTATTTAGAAACATTAAACTATTTAAAAATGTTAAATAAGGAGCAAAGACTTCAGCTATTGGAAGCAGGATATGAGTATTTGATGTCGATTTTAACCCCGGCTTGTAATGATAATGAGACAACGGCTAGAAATCTTTTGATTATGTTTTTATCAACTTTTATGGTGGCTGATGAGTTTTTAGAACAAGAAGATTTGGACCTTTTAAAAGAATTTTTTGCTGATGAATTAACTGAAGACCAATTAATTCATGTTTTAAGAATTGCTGATGAATCTAGAGAAAAAATAATTAGGGGATGTGAATCATTTATCGAAAATAATGATGAGGATTTTTTAGATCATATCATTATATTAGGAATTGTTGTTAGTTCAAATAATGGTGAAATATCAAATAAAGAGAAGCAATTAGCGGTTAGATATTTAAAAGTATTGTATTAAGGAGAAAATATATGTTCAGTTATGAAGATTTAGAAGCGATGGAAAATGATGAAATTGATATATTTAATAAACCTAAAAATAAATTAAGATTAAGAAAATGTTGGTTTTTATCAAATATACGTACTAGTGATATGGATGAAAACGGGTACTTATTATATAAGCAAGGCTATGTTGTCATGCAATTTTTAGGTACTAATCAAAGAAAATTTATCATTCCTCAAACGTATAATGGTTTACCAATCATCGGTATTAGTTCTAAGGCTTATGATAGTATAGATGAGGTTGTTAGTGCAAAAAGAAGAGGATTAGAAAAATATTTAATTAAAGTTGATATTTGTTTTTATTCCGTGAATATGCTATTTGTTTTTCCACCAGAACAAAATATTGATTTGAAACATTTTTCGGGTTCATTAGATTTATATCCGGTTGTTAATAGATTCATTGAACCAACCTATTACACAAATTTTAGTGTAACTTATCCATCTAAACAAACAGGGGATTGCATCTTATATTATGGTACATTAATGTATCCATACGCTAATGGTGGAAATTACTTGCAAAAAATAATTGAGAAAAAGGGAATAAAAAAAGATTATGGTTTTGTAACTAATGGAATATTCCAATATAATTTTGAAGTGGGTCCAAATAAAATGGAACATTATAAAATAGATTTATCTCAAGCAAGTATTGAAACATTTAAAGATAGTTATTCATCTGCTAGAACATTTTATAATGAGCAAAGTAAAGTCCCATTATATGGGGCAGATGCTTTAACAAAATCGTCATTTAAAGCTTTGGCTCTTGATCCAAGTGGATTTGGAAAACAATTTGGTAAAGCGGGAGAATATAGTAAACTAACTGAATTCTTTGCTAAATATAATTCATCTTTAGCATTCGTAAAAAAGCCAATGGATAAAAATACAAATTTTAGTTTTAATACGATAGCCAATAGCGATGTTACTATTGATTGTGATACTCAATTCTATTTTAGATAATATAAATTAATTGTCTTGCAAATAACGTAACGCAACATAAGCGTAAGTGGCGCAGCCAATATAGAGTGCTTTTTCATCAAATAAGGCTTTAGGATGATGTAAAGGATAACAATACCCATCCTTATATTCGCCACAACTTAAAGCGAGCATAATCGATGGAATCTGATGACTTATATATGCGAAATCTTCTGAACCGGAACTAGTTTTTTTAATTCCGGTTTTTGCTAGTTCAGAAACACATATTGCTTTATCATTTAATAATTCCTTAACATAGTTTTCAACTTTTGATGAAAGAGTTTCGTCGTTTAATAAATTTGGACATTCGTGAACAAATTTAATTTGAGCCGTAGCTTTAAATGTTTTAGCAGTTGATTTTGATATTTCAATAATTCTTTTTTTCATGTAGTCATAAGTTAATTCTTCTTCGCAACGCATCGTTCCTTTTAAATAAGCGCATTCAGGAATAATATTATTAGCTGTTCCGCCTTCAATTTTTCCAATTGTTAATGCAGCATGATCATTAATTGAAAGTTCACGAGTTTGAATTGTTTGAAGAGCAATTAAAGTATGAGCTGCAATATTTAATGGGTCAATTCCCATATTTGGCATTGAACCATGACAACCTTTTCCTTTTATTTTTATTTCAAAATAACTAGCTGCTGGCGCTCCAATTCCAGGCTTAGAAACTATAATTGTTCCGGTAGGAATGTCACTATTAATTAATACATGCATCATGAGTGCACCTTTAACTTTTGGATTATCTAAAACTCCTGATTTAATCATATCTTTGGCGCCTTCTAAGATTTCTTCTGCGGGTTGAAATACTAATTTGATTAAACCATTTATTTCTTTTTCATGTTTTTTTAAGATTCGAGAGGCACCTAGAAGCATTGCGGCATGAAAATCATGACCGCAGGCATGCATGGCTTTATTTCTTGATTTACAGGAAATAGTTGTTTCTTCTTTGATTGGTAAGGCATCGATATCCGCCCGAAGAAGAAAGACATTATCAGAGCTAAAATCACCGATATAGGCGACTAATCCTGATTGACCACAGTCACTATATTGGATGCCATTTTTGTCGAGTATGACTTTTATAAATGCGGTAGTGCCTTTAGTATTAAATCCTATTTCAGGATTCATATGAAAATATTCACGATATCTAATTAAATCATTTTGTATTTTTTTAGCTTCATTTAAAATCAATTTATTCATTTATACCTCACATAATTCAATAATTATTTTTATATGCTACATTTGTTTTATTCATGATTTATAGAATTTTATTTTTTATGTCAAAAAAAATTTAAAATGATGTATAATTAAAAAAGGAGATCAGCTATGAAAAAGGTTATGTTGAAAGTAATGGGATTAATGATGATAGGTGCACTGTCTTCATGTGCAATATCAATTGTTCCAGCTTCATCAATTGAAATTAAAGGTGATATCAAATATATTGAATATAATATAGATGTTGATTATGGAAACTATATAAAAGATCACGCAACTTTATTGATGGATGAATCACTTATTTTTTTTGATATAAAAGAATATGGCATCGATAAACTTATAGCAGGAGATTATTTAAAAATTGCTTATAAAGGAGATTGGATAGTAAGAGAGATTTATCCATCTATCGTTGATACAAGTTTAATTGAAATTGTTGATGTTAGTGTAATTCATGGATCAATCATCGAATATAAATTAACTAAAAATGAAGATAATGAGATATGTTTATCTTTGGGAAATTATGATTACATTGATATTAATAATTTTTCATCTAGCAATGTAATTTTAAAAAATGGTAATTTTGTTGATCTTTTATCTTATCAATTAGGAAGTACCATCTATGGTGCTACTTCAGCGATATGTGATAGCATACATATTGCAGCTTTTTATTCTTATAATCCTTTAGAAAGTAATCTTTATGTTTGAAAAAATAAAAAAATTTTTATTTAAAATTAACAATAAATTTTTAATTGTCATCGAATTGATAATTTCGATAGTTTTATGCGCCTTATTTATAATAGGTGATGTAGATGAGGAGGCAGGATTAATTTTAAATAATAAAATTATCTACTTACCGATCATTTTATCAACTACACTATTATTGCTATTTGCTTTAGAATTTATAAAAGCGCGACCATATATTCGTTTAAGTATTTTGGTTTTTTCTTTTTTTATTTGCCTTTTAATGAATGATTCACTAAGTGTTTTAAATGCTTCAATATGTTTTTTTGCGTTCATATATGTTATTGTTTGTGTATTTGCTATTTTAAAAAATAAACCCATAACATTTATGGTATCTAAGGCAGAATTAGGTGGTAAAAAGTGTCTTCCATTTAATATTTTTTCTAAGAAAGAATTGGTAATTACCTACATATTTTTTATTTTAATTTCTATAAGTGTTATAGGGGAATGTATTTTCATTAAAGGCGTCTGGCTTTTTATTTTCCTATTTATTACGATATTAGCGATATTTATTCTTTTTGTCGTTTTATTATTAAAAATTAATCCATTTAATAATGCATTAAAGGCGATTAATAAAGATTTGTCTTTTGAAAAGTTTATTAATTTAATATCGGCAATTCAAAATGGTAAAGATGTTTTACATCCGGAAACAGATAATTATTTACAAATAATCAAAGCTAATTATTATTTTGTTTTTGATTCGAATAAAGGATTTGAAATTTTTGAAAACACTCATGAACCAGATGATAAGTATAAATCCTATAAAGATATGTATTGCATGGTAAAATGCATATACCATCTTAATAAAGGTGATTTGAGCTCTTTAAAAGATGAAATAAAAAAATATGAGGAATTAAAAAATTATAATAGAAATTTTGTAAATCAAATTAAATTTATTCAAGAGATAATATTTGGTGTTAATGAAATTAATAATATTGAAAATATTTTTCCTGCTCAAGGTAACAGATTACGTTTTCAAAACTGTACAAATGCCTATTATTTGATGAATTATTATTATAAAAGAGAAAAGTTAGATAATGCGAAAAAATATGCAGAGTTAATTATATCGATGAAAACTGATTTTGCCGAGTATAATAATTACGCCCAAAAAATAATTGATGAGAAAAACGAAAAAATTTAAATGTTGTTAAGGTGTTTAAATCATAAATAATACATTTCAGTAAATTTATATCGATTATGTTTTATTACGTCAAATTACTTGACAAAATTATATGATAACAATAAAATCAAAATTGTGAGAATCAATTAAAGGAGAAATAATAAAATGACAAGAATTGATGATATTTATGCTCGCGAAGTATTAGACTCAAGAGGAAATCCAACTGTTGAAGTTGAAGTTACTTTAGAGGATGGAACTGTTGGAAGAGCTATCGTTCCAAGTGGAGCTTCAACCGGTGAAAGTGAGGCCCTCGAATTAAGAGATGGCGATAAAACAAGATATGGTGGAAAAGGCGTTTTAAAAGCAGTTAAAAATGTTAATGAGATTATCGCACCAGCAATGTTAGGAATGTATGCTGATGATCAAGTTGAAATTGATGCAGCTTTATTAAAATTAGATGGTACAGCATTCAAGAGCAATCTTGGCGCAAATGCAACATTAGGTGTTTCTCTTGCTTGTGCTCAAGCAGCAGCGAACTTCTATGGAATGCCTCTATATAAATATATTGGTGGAATTAATGCTAAAGTTTTACCAACTCCTATGATGAATGTTATTAATGGTGGTGCTCATGCTGATTCTACAGTTGACTTCCAAGAATTCTTCATTATTCCAGCTGGATTTGAATCTTTCCACGAAGCTTTAAGAGCTGGTGTTGAAACCTTCCATGCATTAAAATCTGTTTTGAAAGCAAAAGGATATGAAACAGGTGTTGGTGATGAAGGTGGTTTTGCTCCAAGTTGTAGAGAAGGAAATACAGAACCATTAGAATTAATCATGGAAGCTATTAAAAAAGCTGGATATGAACCTGGTAAACAAATCTTCTTAGGTATGGACGTTGCTTCAAGTGAATTCTATGATTCAGAAACAAAATTATATACTTTAAAGAAATCAGGACAAGGTTCCAAAACAAGCGATGAATTAATTGCTTGGTATAAAGAAATGACTTCAACTTATCCAATAATCACTATTGAAGATGGTCTTGCAGAATCTGACTGGGAAGGTTGGGCAAAATTAACAGAAGTTTTAGGCGAAGAAATTCAATTAGTAGGTGATGATTTATTCGTTACTAATAAAGATTTCTTAAGAAAAGGTATCACATCTAAAGTTGGTAACTCAGTTTTAATTAAAGTTAACCAAATTGGTACATTAACTGAAACATTAGATACAATTAGAATGGCTCAAGTAAATGGTTATACTTGTATGGTTTCACATAGATCTGGTGAAACAGAAGATACAACAATCGCTGATTTATCAGTTGCAGTAAACGCTGGACAAATCAAGACTGGTTCTGCTTCAAGAACTGATAGAATGGCAAAATATAATCAATTATTAAGAATTGAAGATGAGCTCGGTGAAAATGCTGTTTTCGAAGGATTACATGCCTTTAAGAAATATAGATTTTCTAAATAATATTAAAAAATAAAATTCGTCACAAATTAAAGACCTGAAAGATATTCTTATTTACCTTTCAGGTTTTTTGTTTTCTAAATAATAATTCTTTAAGTATTATAAAACAATAGAGTTTTTTAATGTGTTCATTAGCCTCTGGATTATTAATGATTTTTATCAAAATATTGAACAGAAAATTTCAATATGATACAATAGATTTGATTTTGGAAATGTTGAACATGGTATATTTATATTCTTTTTTTGATATATAAATATATCAAATAATTCTAAAATTGATATTAGATGAAAGGAGAATATATAATAATTTATCTAATAAAAATTGTTATATAGAAAAGAAAGAAATGGGCGTTAAAATCGTTGAAACAGGTTTACGTGATGGTCACCAATCTCTTTTTGCTACAAGAATGACAACCGACGAAGTAGTATCGTTAGCGAAAGAACTCGATAATGCTGGTTATTATGCTTTAGAGGTTTGGGGTGGTGCGACTTTTGATGCATGTTTAAGATTCCTAAACGAGGATCCATGGGAAAGATTGCGTAAAGTAAAAGCAGTATGTAAAAAGACCAAATTACAGATGTTATTTAGAGGTCAAAACATCCTTGGTTATCGTCATTATTCAGATGATGTTGTTGATATGTTCTGTAAAAAATCAATTGAGAATGGAATTGATATTATTCGAGTGTTTGATGCTTTAAATGATATAAGAAATTTAACTCAAGCAGTTAAATCAACCAAAAAATATGGTGGCGAATGTCAAATAGCTTTATCTTATACAACTTCTCCAGTGCATACTATTGATTACTATGTAAAATTAGCACAAGAAGTTGAAAAGTTAGGTGCGGATTCATTATGCATTAAAGATATGGCAGGAGTTTTGCTTCCAGAAGATGCGAGAAAACTAGTTACCGCTTTAAAAAATAATACTAAGTTACCTATAGAACTTCACTCACATTGTACTGGTGGAATCTGTGAAATGACCTATATGGCGGCAATTAAGGCTGGAGTGGATATTATTGATACAGCTTTATCACCTTTAAGTGGGGGAACTTCTCAACCATCTACTCAAGCGTTTAATATGGCTCTTAAAGAAACAGTATATGATCCTAAACTAGATTTATCATGTATTCATAAAGCTGAAGCGATTATGGCGAAGATAAAAGATAAATACTTAGCTAATGGACTATTGAATCCTAAAGCTTTATCAGTCAATCCTAATATTTTGAAATATCAAGTTCCAGGTGGAATGCTATCCAATTTAATGAATCAATTAAAAAATCAAAATGCAATGGATAAATATGACGAGGTTTTAAAAGAAATCCCACGAGTTAGAAAAGATTTGGGGTATCCTCCGCTTGTAACTCCATTGAGCCAAATGGTTGGAACACAAGCAGTTTTAAACGTTATTACTGGTGAAAGATATAAGATGGTTCCAAAAGAAATCAATGAATATCTTCATGGAAAATATGGTAGATCACCGGCTGAAGTAAATGAAGAAATAAGAAAGAAAATTATCGGTGATGATGAAGTTATTACTTGTAGACCAGCAGATTTATTACCACCTGAATTTGAATCTTTCAAAGAAAAATATAAAGATATTGCTCGTAGTGATGAAGATGTATTATCATTGGCGTTATTTGAAAATGTCGCTTTGGAATTCTTAAAGAAAAAATATGGCCTTGTTAAAGAAGAACCAACGAAAGATGAAATAATTGAATTTAATTTATACATATAGTTAGAAAGGAGATTGATTATGATATTTTTAGAGAATATAACAATCAGTGATGGTGCGCTTTATTCTTTATTATCGATAGTGATGGTCTTTGCTATCTTACTTATAATAATTGGAATAACCACCTTGGTATTTAAAATTATTGGTTTATTCGAATACAAAGCTAAAATTGATGTTTTAAAGTCAGAAGGGGCGATTAAGGAAGATAAAAAAGAAGAGGTGAAATCAACTGAGATCGTTGATGATGATATGATGGCTGCCGTGTTAGTGGCGACAATTGACTATCAAAATGAAATAAAAAAAGATGTAAAATTAATAAGTGTAAAGGAAGTTAAATAAGAGGAAAAAAATATGAAAATATATAGAGTAAAAGTTAATGGAAAAGTTTATGAAGTCGAATTAGAGGCTGTTAATGAAACTCAAGGTCATATCGTAAAAGATGAACCTAAAGTTAATGCTTCAACTACAAACGGAAATAATGTTGTTCCTTCTCCAATTGGAGGCAAAGTTATCGATATTTTAGTTAAAGTAGGCGATAAAGTGAAAAAAGGAGATCGTTTATTAATTATTGAAGCGATGAAACTTGAAAATGATGTTACTTCGCCTTTTGAAGGCACTGTTAGCGAAATCAAAGTTAATAAAGGCGCGACAGTTAATAATGCTGATCCATTAATTATCATAGGTTAGATTTATGAATTTTTGGAAATTAATTGATGATTTTCTTTCTCAAACTGGAATTGCGGCTTTTTTTGCCGATGGTGGTTGGAAGAATTTAATCATGATATTTATCGGCTGCTTTTTCTTATTCTTAGCAATTAAGAAAAAATTTGAGCCATATTTATTAATTCCAATTGCTTTTGGAATGATATTAACTAATATTCCAGGAGCTGGAGTATTTATTAAAACTCCGATATTAGATGCTGAACAAAATATTGTTGATTATAATTACTCAGGATTATTAGGGGTATTATATTATGGAGTTAAATTTGAAATATATCCATGCTTAATATTTTTAGGTATTGGAGCGACTACTGACTTTGGACCTTTAATCGCTAATAAGAAGACAATGTTATTAGGCGGCGCTGCACAAATAGGTATATTTATTGCTTTCTTAGCGGCTTTAGGAATATTTGGTTTTACTCCAGAAAATGCCGCGGCAATTGCTATTATCGGTGGTGCAGATGGACCTACAGCAATCTATGTATCAAATTCTTTAGCAGATAAAGACCTTTTAGCACCTATAGCTTTAGCGGCTTATTCATATATGGCATTAGTTCCTATTATTTTTCCTCCAATTATTCGCTTATTTACGACAAAAAAAGAGAGACAAATTAAAATGCAACAACTTCGCGAAGTCTCTAAAACTGAAAAGATTTTATTTCCAATAATAGTGACTTTGGTGGTATGCTTATTAGTCCCTCAAGCAACACCATTAATTGGTTGCTTGATGCTAGGTAACTTAATTAAAGAATCTGGAGTTGTACCTAATTTAGTTAATACTTTAGCTAATTCACTAATGTATATTTGCACTATTTTATTAGGTTTATCAGTTGGCGCTACGGCACAAGGTGAATCATTCTTATCTTTAAATACTTTAATGATTTTTGCTTTAGGTATTGGAGCATTCATCGTTGCTGCGATAAGTGGACTTCTAGGTGGTAAACTCATGTGCTTATTAACTAAAGGAAAAGTTAATCCAATGATTGGTGCGGCTGGTGTTTCTGCAGTTCCAATGGCCGCGAGAGTAGTTCAAAAAGAAGGACAAAAAGAAGATCCATCTAATTTCTTACTCATGCATGCGATGGGACCAAATGTCGCCGGGGTAATTGGCTCAGCGATTGCTGCGGGAATTCTCTTATCCATCTTCTTATAATATGAAAAATAATTTAATTAAAAACATAGTAGTGGATGCTATGTTTTTATCTTTATTTTGTGCTTTGGCATTTTCAATAAATATCAGTGTATTAAAGTTTACTCTACAATTGATGATAGTGTTTATAATTGGATTATTGTTACCATTAAGAAACAGTCTAATTATTATCATCAGTTATATTATTCTAGGGTTAATTGGATTGCCAATTTTCGCGGGATATATGGGTGGAATATCTTATATTGCTATGCCAACGTTTGGATTTGTATATGGATTTATTCCTGGAGTGATTGTCTTAGAGTTATTAAAGAAATTCTTCATAACTAAGACTAACAGAAAAATAAGAATATTGGGTTTATTTTTATCTTGTGTAGCGTGTCAAATTGTCTGCTATATATGTGGTTTTATTCATGGATATTATATTTTGAATATTCAAAAAGAAAGTGGATATACTTTTATATCTTTAATGAATCTGTTCATTATTCCATATATACCGATTGATATTTTAAAAGCTATAATTGCAATATTAGCTTTTATAGGACTAGAAAGGCCATATCAAAAAATAATGAATAATTATAATAATTAAAAGGAGCGTAAAAATGATTGTTATCAAAGTAAAAGATTATGGAGAAATTAAAATTGAATTAGATTATAATAATGCCAAAAATACTTGTGCAAATTTTGTTTCTTTAGCTAGAAAAGGATTTTATGATGGATTAACGTTTCATCGTATTATCAAGGGATTTATGATTCAAGGTGGAGATCCAAAAGGAAATGGGACAGGTGGTCCGGGATATTCAATTGCAGGTGAATTTATGTTAAATGGGTATAATAACACTTTATCTCATCAAAGAGGAGTGATTTCAATGGCAAGAGCAATGGACTATAATTCTGCAGGGTCACAATTCTTTATTATGCATAAAGATGGTGATTTTTTAGATCGACAATATGCTGCCTTTGGAAAAGTAGTAGAAGGCATAGAAGTTGTAGATCGAATTGCTAATGTTAAAACTTCACCAAGTGATCGACCACTTCAAAATGTGATAATTGAAAAAATTGAAGTTATCAATGAACCTGATTTAGAGGTAATTAAAATTAAATAAATACTATTTTAATTGACTCATAAAATCGATAAAGGTACACTTTAATTAGGGTACAAAGTAAGAAAACATGTGATTATTCATAGTTTTTATTAAATGTAAAAACTATGATTTCATATTTGTTTTTTTGATATAAATATAAAGTAGGTAAGAATATGTTAGAGTTAAAGCAAATAAACTATCACTATAAAAAGAGAAATAGTATCTTTGAAGATTTGTCATATACTTTTAATGACTTTGGTTTTTATTTATTAAAAGGCAAAAATGGTGAAGGAAAAACAACATTATTTAACTTAATATATGGATTATTAGAATTTCAAGAAGGGAAAATATATCTAGATAATGAAGATATAGAGAAATTACCTATAAAAGAAAAAGATCAAAAAATAAAAGAAAAGATATCATATTTAAGTAAAGACTTTAGTATGTTTTCATCATTGAGTTTAGAAGATAACTTAAGAATGGTAAATGATGATAGTAAGAGAATAGAAGAGATATTAAAGATATTAAATCTAGAAGGGGTAAAGAAAACAAAGATCAAGAAACTATCATTAGGTGAGAAACAAAGAGCTCAACTAGCGATATTATATATGTTAAATAAAGATATCTGGTTATTAGATGAACCATTTGCACACTTAGATGATGATAATAAAAAGATAGTTTTGGAATTATTAAAAAGAGAGTCACAGAATCATTTAATAATTGCGATATCACATGATGATGTAGAAGAATATGTAGATGTGATATTACAATTAACAAATAAGAAAATAATAGAACAAGGAAGAAATATTCAAGAAAAAGAAGAGGTAACAAAATATAAAGTAACCAATAAGATAAAATATCGATATATATTTAAAGGTTATTGGAGCTATTTCTTATTAAAACTACTATTAATTTTTGTTTGTTCAGTGCCGTTTTTTTCTATGCATAATGATGAATATATTCCCCCTCAAACGATGACTTTCGTCTCAAATAAATTTATCGATACAAATGTGATGTTTTGTAAACAAAATCTTGAACAAGCTAAGAATAGTCATAAGTACTATTCTTATGCCTCAAGTTTGACTCTTAGTCAGTTCGAGTTTATTCCAAAAAAAATTTGTTATGTAATTCATGATCTTGATTCTTTAACTCCTTATTATCCATATTTTGATAAAGATTATAATGTAATTAAGGGAGTAAAAAGAAGACTAGAAAATGAAATTGATATAGGTGTACCTAGACATCTTTTATCGTCAAATAGCGAATATTATGATTTAGTTAATTTAATATTTAATTTTTATGAAGAAGAGGTGCGAGTTTCTAGTATTTTTATATCTCCAACGGATAACTTTTTTATAAGTTATGACGCAAATTACTTTATGGAAAGAATGTCAAATAAAATTGGATTGAGATTTATTAATAGTAATAATCATAATATATCATATGAAATAGATGACGCTTTAGACAAGATAATAGTTAGTAAATATTTAATAGATGATATTTATCTTCGAACGGAATTTTGTAATCAAAAAATATCACTTGATACGAATGATATCATTGAAAATGATGATTTTACTGACAATAGTATTCGAATCTCTTCTAAAAATCTCTTTGATTTAATTATTAAAAATGATATGAGTGTATTATTTTATAGAGATAAAATGGAAGATGATTATAATAGTGATATAGATATACTAAATACTTATGAAAAATATAATTTTGATCATAAAAGTGATGTTTTAGTTTATGAAAAAAAGTATTCGACCTATACAAATATTTTTATTTTATCTTTAATGGGAATAACCATATTAATTTTGTTCATTGAAAAAATATATAAAGTATTTAATCAAGAAATATATAATTTTGTTTTTTTAGGGAAAAGGATTTCTTCAATTAAAATAGTAAATTATATTTTTAACTTTATATTTTTTATCGTTTATATAGTAATAAATTTAATCTTTAGATGCGTAATAAATCCTTTAGTTTACCCAGTAAATTTAATTTTTTATTATCTACTCTTTGTCATATCAATATTTATATTTGTTTTAGAGATGATTATTTGTAATCATTTTTATAAAAAGGTAGGTGAAAAAGATGATTAAGGTATCTAATTTAAGCGTACATTATAAAGAAAGAGTTGTATTTAATAATGATAATTACATCTTTTTAGATCAAGGATTATATATTTTAAAAGGTGAATCAGGAGTTGGTAAAACTACATTATTAAAAGCTATCTGTAATAAATGTAAATACGAAGGAACAATTACTATCGATGATAAAAAATATGAAGATAATGATTTATGTGTCAGTAAAAAAGCGATATCGTTATTCGATAATGATTTATTTTTTGAAAATAAAACTTTAAGAGAAAATGTTGATTGTTTCATAAATTTAAATGAATCTAAATCCGCTTTACTTGATATATATCTAAAAAAATATGATTTAGAATCTGAGATTGATTTTAAAATAAAATATCTATCTCGAGGTCAAAGAGATTTAGTAAAATTAATTATCGGAATCATATCAGATTGTAAATATGTTTTATATGATGAAGCTTTAGCGTCTTTAGATCCTGAAAATAGAAAAAGCATGTTGGAAGATTTAAAGCTAATAAGTAAATCTCGATGTATAATTGTCGTTTCGCATGATGATTTTGCCTTAGAATATGCAGATAAAATCTATAATTTTTCACGTAAGGAAAAAATTCAAGTTAATATCGATAAGGAAGAATTATATCAAAGAGAAAATAAAAAAAGTTTTTTCCGATTTAATTTGTTTTCGTTTATAATTGTTTTTTTAAGTATTGTATCAATTTTTGCTATCGAAAATGGTGTTCAAAAAAGCATGGCCCTAAAAGATGTATCAAATCCGAGTGTTTTGCAATTAAGACTCAATGATACTTCAAAAAAAGAACAATTAATGGCGTATATTGATAGTAATGAAAATATTGTCGATTATGATTTTAAAAATGGCGATAATCTTATGAAAACAGAAATAAGAATTTCTTTATATAATTATGGATTATCCAGTATCGAATTTAAACCGATAAAGTATAATCAAAATGATGCATATATTCATTGTGAAGATAATCTTGATTTGAAAGATAATGAAGTTTTAATTTCTAGTACTTTAAATGAAGTATTACAAAAAACGATTGAAGGTTATAAAATCCCGGATCTATCAATGGATAATATCTGTTTAAATAATAAATTTTTTATTAAGGGAGTCTATGAAAAAGATGATATTTCTATTAAAGTTGGAGACAATTCTTTATTTTTTAAAGACGAAGACCCAACAGATAATATAGTTATAAAAAAAGGATTACCTGAAATATATGAAAATGAAAATATGATGCTTTATATAAGCAAAAATGTTTTTGTTGAAGGCAGAAATTTTTCGCGTTGGTTTACAAATTTAGACTTAGATTTTTTTACGAAATATAATATATCATTGATAAGTTATACTGAATTATTTGATGAAGAAAATGTTATTTATATTAACACTAATTTTGATGAATCAATGCAAGAATATATATATAAGTCGCTTACGGATATAAATAATCTAGATTCAAATAGTATGCAAATAAAATATTTTCGTAAATTCGAAAATAATTTTACTCTAATTGAAGGTAATTTGCCTCAAAATGAACATGAAGTGGTCGCTCCAATTATATTAAAAGACTATGATTTTAATGAAGATGAAATTAAAATATCTGGATATTATAAATGCGATGAAATATATTTTACGGGTGATTATAAATATCAATTATATGCTTCAAATTATTACAAAATTTTAAGCGCAGATTCTGATTATATTTTTCTAGGTTGTAAGAATATTGATGAAGTGAAGGATGATTTAAAAAATAAGTTTAATATAAATTCTTCTATTTTTAAAGAAACTAAAATAGATTTTTATTTTGAAATGTTTGATACGAAAATTGCTATATTTATTATTGTTTGTTTCCCAAGTTTGATAGTTACGGGGGTTTATGTTTATGAAATGGTTTTTCAAAAAAAGCAGTTTCAGATAATATTATTTAATCAAAGAAACTTGAAGGAGATATATAAGGAAAATTATCGGTTTATGTTAAATAATTTCTTGATTGCATATTATCTTCCAATAGGTTTATCTTTAATTTTACTTTGTTTATTATTAATCTTATATCATAATGTATTTTCACCATTTATGTATTTATTAATGGGGTATGCAATAGGATTTATATTTATGATAGTGGTGCAAGTGATAATGAAATTGATTTTTAAGAGGTATTTAAAAGAAATATATAAGATTTAAATATGCTAAACCTATTGCAAAAGTAAAAAAAATGCCTTATATTTTAATTAGGGTACAATAGTATAATTAAATATATTTTTAGAGGTAGAAAGTTATGAAAATAAATAATCGTTTTTTGGTATTAATAGCTATACTAGTTGCATCTTTTGCATTTTCACAAAATGAAAAACCCCATACAGCAGCAGCATTAGAATTTTCAAGCAATGAGATAATTATTGGTAAAGGTATAAATTTACTCAAAAGCAAACAAATCGATGCTTCCTCTTTCCATTATAATTCAGTTTTTAATGAAAGTAAAATTACTAACTATCGTCATGTATTATCTACAACAGCGACAAGAGATAATTTTACGAGTGGATTTAATTATAATGAGTATGTTTCAAATTCATCTTTAAAAATAAATAAAATGTATGGTATATCCGCTTCTTTAAGTGAAGATTTGGCAAAATATGAGGCGAAAAATAATAGTAGTGTAAGTTTTGGAATGAATAGTAGTTATATTGGTAATGAATACAATTATACACGAACAACAACCTATGTAAACGAGTCTTCTTATATTGATTATTATACTAATCCAACACAGCTAAGTAATTATGTTGTTGCCAAATTTGCGTTACAAATAACAGAATTGAATAATTCCTTTTCAACTGCTAAAGTAGAAGATATTTTTAATAATTTTGGCACTCATGTATTAATGAAAGCGGAATTTGGTGGGAATCTTAATTTAAATTACAAATTTTCATCTACCAAATACGTGATAGGACAAAATAGTTCTTTTAGTACAAAAATCAATTCTTTATTTGGCGTTTCAGGAAAGTATGTGAAGTTAACAGAAGTAAACGAAAATGAAATTTTTGGTAATCTATCTCAATTTAATAGTAAAGGACAAAACTATGAAAATTTTAATGCAGAAGCCGCTGGCGGCAATCCATTTATAGTTTCAAATTTAGATTTGAATACAACTATTTCTAATTGGATTAATAGCGTAAAGCCATCAAATAATGCTTTGCTAGTTAATAATAACTTAGTCTTGGTTCCTATTTGGAAATTTACTACTAATAGTGTCTCAAGTAAAATTGAAAGTTATTTTAATTCTAAATATAAGTTTGAGGTTGAACAAAGCATACCAGATAGAGTAGACTATCAAAATGACATGACTGAACAATTTTATTTTGGAGGTGGATCTAATGTTAAAGAAAAAATGTACAAAGTTCCTTCTCCAAAAGTGATGAGGGATCTTGGATATAATAAAGTAA
>CABUOQ010000021.1 GCA_902493275.1 uncultured Bacillota bacterium
TATTTCTGATTATCTTTTTCTTTTTTTATTATACGTGTTAAATTTTAACGTATACCTTTAAACGAGTATTGAGCCATTATAAATTTACTTATTTATATGAAAAAAGTGCTGATTTTCAGTATTTCTACTGTATCAACACTATAGTCTTTTAATGGAGCAGGTGACGGGAATCGAACCCGCGTAGTCAGCTTGGAAGGCTGAAGTTCTACCATTGAACTACACCTGCAATTTTGATGGCGGACCAGACGGGAATCGAACCCGCGGTCTTCTCCGTGACAGGGAGACATGTTAACCGCTACACCACTGGTCCAACTGGCGGAGCAAGAGAGATTTGAACTCTCGCACCAGGTTACCCCAGTCTATGTCCTTAGCAGGGACACCTCTTCGGCCTCTTGAGTATTGCTCCATTGGTGTGCTAAGTTAATATATCACATAAACTTTCTTGTTGCAATAAAAAGAAGAATTTTTTTGTTTTTTAGATTATTAATAAAAGACATTTTCTCGTTTTAAAATAATATATTCTTTTTCTGCTTTTTTATTACAGTAAGCACAATTTTTTTTATTTAATCTCATCATAAAAGGAGTAAACAAAATATTTTCTTGTTTTAACTCTTTTTCTTTTTCACATTCTTTATCACAAAGATAGATTATATTATTTTGATTACAATATTCATAAAACATTTCTATAGATTGCTTATATATTTTATTTTTAATTAATATAACTTCTTTATTAATATATTCTCTCACTTCTTCTAAGGGTATTTCATTTATTTGATTTAAAATAACATTTTTTATTTTGATTAAATTCTTTTTAACACTTGAAGATGTTAAAGTAATAATAAATGGCACTTTGTTTTCTAAATCATCATAACAATCTTTATATTGTTCTTTTTGACTATAAATGGCATTTAGTTTTTTAATCATCTCTTCCAATTTTTTTCTTTTTTCCATATTATCGCTTATTAAGACTCCACCGATTGGATTCTTAAATAGCGTTGGATCTATTAACCTTGTCTCATTAAAATTATCATTTATTGCAAAAACAATCGCTTTATCTATGCAAACTGACAAAAAATAAAAGCCATCACTTTCAATAATTTCAGTTTTAAAAAAGCAATAAAACTTTTCTTTTAATAAAATTCCACCGCAAATATTATTGTCTATATATCCGTTAAGCATAAATAATGATGATTTATCTTTTATTACTTTTTCTATCTCAGATAAAATATTTAAAGCCTTACTTCTAGAATTAATTATTGAGTGACTTTTATAATAAATATTTAATTTCAAAGAAGATATTTCTAAATACTCTTTTTCTTCGTCAATAACATTTTTTATATTATTTATCTCACCGATAATATATTCATATTCACCATGATGTATCATTAAAAATTCATCTATAATATTTTTAAAAATTCTTATAAAATTATCTTGATAACAATTATTTATAACACTTAATTTTTCCATACAATTATTATAATGCAATTAAGTTTATTTTAAAAGTCCTTATCAATATTCATAAAAAATATTGAAATGTCCATTATAATGTCATAATATTATACATATGAAAGCAACAATTATTCCAATTACTGATTTAAGAAAAACTAACGAAATATCTAATACTGTCAAAAATAATAGCCCAGTTTTTATTACTAAAAATGGTTATTCTGATATGGTAATCATGTCAAGTGATTATTTTGACAAACATTTTATCGACCATGAAGTCGAATCTATTATCCCTTCAAAGAGTTTGAACAAAAAGAATATGGTTCAAAGTGACTCTTATGGATTAATAAATGTTGCAGCATGTTCCTTTGAAGTTAAAATAGGTAATGTTGAAGCAAATGTTGCATCTATCAAAGAAAAAATATTACAAGCAATCAATAATGATGTCGCTTTATTAGCCTTCCCAGAATTGTCTTTAACTGGCTATTCATGTCGAGATCTTTTCATTCAATCATCGTTAATTGAAAAATCAAATCAAGGTTTATATGAACTAAAAGAGTTTTCTCGTGGAAAAGATATATTATTCTTTGTTGGTGCCCCTTTTTGTCATACAGATGTCTTATACAACTGTTCTATCTGTATACAAAATGGCCATATTCTTGCCATAATGCCAAAGAAATTTATTCCTAATTATAAAGAGTATTATGAAGGAAGATATTTTACTTCATATCAAGGTGAAAATACTTTTGTCACTTTTAATCAAGAAGAAATACCTTTTGGAAATAAAATATTATTCCGTAACGATTGCAGCCGTAACGAAATTGTATCAAGTGAAGTATGTGAAGATGCTTGGACACCTTATTCACCTTCTTTAGACCAGGTGCTCGCTGGTGCTACAATTATTTTTAATCTCTCCGCTTCAAACGAAACCATTGATAAAAATGACTCTCGTATCACTCTTGTAAAAGAAGCCTCTAGAAAACTTTCATGTGCATATATATATTGTTCATCGCCATTTGATGAATCAACTACAGATTTAATTTTTTCTGGAGAAAATATCATTGCAGAAGCAGGTGACATCATTTCTAAATCTGAATTATTTTACCCAAATATGTTAATAAGCACTATCGATACTGAACGAATAAAAAATAAACGTCGTTATGTCAATACCTTTAAAAGTGGACAAGATAACGGCTTCATGTTCATTCACTATCAAGCTCCTAGACATGTACTAAAATCCTTGACGAACCGTCATATATCCGCATTCCCTTTTATATATTCTGATTTTGATAATAACGAAACAGATTATAAAAAAGTATTAACAATGCAAGCCCTATCTCTTGTTAAAAGATTAAAAGCCATCTCGTGCAAAACTGTTGTAATTGGACTTTCAGGAGGATTGGATTCAACTTTAGCACTTCTAGTTTGCCATAAAGCTTTTGAATATCTTTCACTCGATAAGAAAGGCATTATATGTATTACCCTTCCTTGTTATGGGACTTCTAAAAGAACATATAATAATGCTCTCAAATTGGCAGAAGCTCTAGGTAATACCCTCATTGAGATTGATATTTCTAAATCTGTCAGTCAACATTTAAAGGACATTGACCATCTAGATCATAATTACGATATAACTTATGAAAATGCTCAAGCTCGAGAAAGAACAAAAGTATTGATGGACTATGCTAATAAAGTTAATGGCATTGTAATTGGAACTGGCGATTTATCAGAAATCGCTTTAGGATGGTCAACATATAATGGTGATCACATGTCAATGTATGCTGTTAATGCCTCTATTCCTAAAACATTAATTAGAGCCATGTTCACTTATTTTGCTCAAAACGATTATAAAAATATATCTTCAATCATTCTAGATATTCTCCACACCCCTATCTCTCCAGAATTAAAGCCAACCAAAGATGGTAAAATAGATCAATTTACAGAAGAAATAATTGGGCCATATGAATTGCATGATTTTTTCCTACACCACTTTATGAACAACAATTATTCATTTAAAAAAATATATTATTTAGCTTGTTTAGTATTTAAAGATCAATTTGAGCCAGTTATTATAAAAAAGTGGTTAAAAGTATTTATCAAAAGATTTTTTTCAAATCAATTCAAACGCTCATGCATGCCCGACTGTTGTAAAGTAAGCTCAGTATCACTGTCACCTCGTGGTGATTTACGTTTAACTAGTGATATATCTTATCAATCTTTTATCGATGATTTAGATGAAAATACCTTATAAATATAATATAAAAACCCTTATAGTCTATTCATATATGCAATAAAAAAGCCGGTATAAGTACTGTGAACTCCATAAGTCTTTCCAATTTTACTTGGTCCAACTTTATGAATTCACAATATAAGATATACCGGTTTTAATTATTTTTTTGAATTAGATTAAGCAGGGAAAACAACGCTTGAGAGTAACTCAGTTACATCAGTTGTTCCAAAACCTGTGAAAGTGAAATCACATTCATATGTTACATCAGTATCCCAAATACATTGTAAAGAAATGACTAAAGCATTATCTTGAATAATTGCAATTGCATCAAAGAAAACGTTAATAACTGAGCCATTGTCTAAAGATTGAGCATATACTTGTGCAAGTTGACTACCATATTCTGGAACCATTGCAAATAGATTAAGTCCAAATTCATCGAGATTATCAAAGTTAATCACTCTCATTGTTTCAGCATCATTTAATTCATTTGCTGTAACATTTACTTCGTTTAATAATGATGCATCATTAATTGATTCAATTGTTGTAAATGCACTAGTTGCATTTGCACTTTCAGTTGCAGCAATTGTATCTGTAACTGTTCCACCATCATCAAGATTTGTAAATCCATATGTCTTACCATCTTTAATAGTGTAACCACCTTTAGCATTATCTGCGTTGTTAACGTAGAAGTATGTATCTTTATCAACAAATACATCGTATGAGAAAGTAAGGAATACATTTTCAGATCCGGATGGAGCTTCAATGATATTTGATCCATCTGTGAAGTAGGATTCGATATCTAATTTATAATTATCTGCAGTAGCAATTGCGCCAATTTTATCAGACAATTCAGTAGCAGTTATCGGAGTAGGTTCTTCGCCAGAAGCAATGTAGTCATCTAATCCTTTAACTTTAGTAGCTTCTGGATTAGTGTTAAGAATACCAGCAAAGAGGAAATCATAGACTGTTTGTCCTTGATATTCAAAATAAATAATATCTAAGATTGTCCAATGATATTCGGTAGTATTACCTACTTGATATTCATCATAAGATAAATTTAAAGATTCGGATAAGAACTTGACTCCGTCAACAAATCCACCTCTTTCAGCTAATTGAGCTCCAGAATACAATGATAAATCATAGTTAAGGAAGTTTTGAATGCTTGCAGCATCATCACAAACTAACGCTGCTTGTTCTCCCTCTGTAACTGTATCAAACATAGAATAATTTAAATATCTATTTAATGGTGCAGCAAGATAATAAAGATCAAATTGAGCTTGTTTACCTGGTTGAACATCAAGATTTGTACCAGCTAAATCATCCATTGTATACCAATATGTATTTCCCGATTGTGTTTTTACAATACCTTCATAATAACGTCTTGTGTATTGTCCATTTTCAATATCACCACTATAAATTGAGAAATAGTTATCATTGTGAAGTGTACCTGTTCCAGTTGAAAGTAATGAGCCATCATTTTTGAGTTCTAATTCTTCTATGAAGTAATTATTTCCAGCAGTATCCGTATCTTTTTGTAATTGAGCCTTTAATGCTGAAATAGCTTGGCATGAGAAGACACCATCTTCATCTCCTTTAGAAATTTTAACTCTTACGGTTCCTTCAGAAACAATGGTTAATTTATGACCATCAAGTATTGCAGTTTCAGCAGTAAGTACTGTCGCATCATAATCTTTTTTACCATCTACGGAAACATAATCATCTAAATCGATGATATCACCAACAGTTACATTTTTGTCAAATGGAGCAATATAAACTCCTGGGATAAAACTTTCAACAGATGATTCACTGCTTGATGTATTAGCATTATCACATGAAGAAAGTGTTAATGCGCCTACACTACCTACGAGTAAGGCGGCGATTAATAATTTGCTATGTTTTTTTAACATATTTTCTCCTCCTATAAAATATAGAATTATCTCTTGTAAATTGATAGTAATTAAGGCAATAGATAATTATTAATATTTAATCTCTTTTAACAAAAAAATTCAATAAACTTTTTATAATTTCTATAATTTTATATTAATATATATGCTTTTTTTCACTTTTTTTCTACTAAACATTATTTTTAATAATATGTAACCGCTTTCTTTTATATTATAATATAAATGCATAAGAGATTATTTTTATAGTCATGCAAAAAATGTGTTAAGTGGTTATATACACAATAAAATTAGTTATTATTATTAATTTAATTTAATTTTAATAAATTCATCCCTTAAATAGCCAAATCTATGAAAGGAAAACATATATAGGATGAGTATATGTATAGCAAAATGAAAATAAAAAAGTTGATTCTTACTTTAATACCAACATTACTTTTATCTTGTAACAGTGTAGTATCATCGATAAATAGTTCATCAAGCATGAGTCAATCACAGATTAATGATAGCTCTAGCGAGATGCAATCTAATAGCGAAGAATTATCTTCTTCACTTAGTGAAAGTTCTTCAAGTGAAGATTCAACAAATGAATCTTCTTCAAGTGAAATCTCTTCTGTCATCGACTTAACAGGATATAACAAATTATTTGATGGCTTATATGTTAATTATCTCCCTGGAATCTATGATGATTCTATCACCTTAAAATTCAAAATTACTGATCCAAATAAAACTTTATATTACTCTGTTAATCACGATTTAACTAACAAAAATAAGCTTGATAAATATACGAATCCGCTTAGATTATGTAAAAAGAGCGCTTCAACTTTACAAGATTATCCTCTTACAACCTCAGTTGACGCAATTTTGGCAGATGATACAGGAGGTAAATGTGTTTCTAATAATTATATATATAATGTTCAAATTCCAAAGAAATACACATTGACCACTCGTCAAAATGTTATCAGTATTTCTCTTATTGATAACACCACTAATGAATCGGTATTAAATCGTTCCCTAACATATATTATCGATGATAATGCAAGTGAATTTTATACTATTCCTGTCGTTTCGATTTCAATGCCATATGATGATTATTTTGGAAGCCAAAAAGGATTCTATAACAAAATCCGTGAAGATATATCTAAAAGGGCAAATATCGAATATTTTGATTCTAAATATGATGAATACTTCTATCGTAATACCCAAATTAAACTCGGTGGCAACTGGACTCTTGGATATCCTCAAAGAACGTTAAATTTAAATCTTAATAAGGATGAAAATGGCAATAAAAATAAGCCTTTAACAGAACATATTTTTAAAGAAAGAACCGCTTTAGGAAACAAAAATCAAAGATTGACTTCTTTAAAAAGAATAAGACTACATAATGGTGGTAATTGTTTTGAAGAACATACTGGATTCAACGATGCAGTAATTCAAAACATGATGTATGGATCAAATGTTTCAACCACAGGATATCGTCCATGTATAACTTTCTTAAACGGCGAATATTGGGGTATATATTATATTCGTGAACATTATAAAGATGTTTACTTTGAAGCCAATTATGGTGTTGAAAAAGACGATGTAATTTTATATGAATTACAAGGTGGATTTATCTTTGATGATGGCGATGAAGAAAACGCTCAAAGTAATTTAAATGATTTATTAAATTATCTTAAAGAAGACTTCTCAAATGACGATGTCTATCAACAATTTATCGATGACTATATCGATATCGATTCCTTCATCGACTTATTTATTGCTGAATCATATGCTTGTAACTGGGATTTCGTAGGAAATAATAATAACTTAAAGATGTGGAAAACATCTAAAATAGATGATAGCAATCCTTACGCTGATGGAAAATGGCGTTTCTGTCTTCACGATGCTGACTTTGCATTTACTGAAAATACTAACTTCTTAAGAAAAGATGTCGATCATTCATATGCTAATTTTGAAATGTTTAAATGTTTACTTAAGAATCAAAACTTTAGAGATCGTTTCTATCAACGTGCAGTTGAATTAATACAAACTAATCTTTCAGCTAATAATGGAAAAAATATATTAAATAGCATGGTAGAAGAAGTAGAGCCATTTAAAGTGCTATCTGCAAAAAGATGGGGACAAAATGATAATTTCTATAGCGTTTGGAAGAACAATATAAGAAATACTCTCAATTATTTTGATAATCGAAGTTCAAACTATCTTAACGAATTAAAGAATACTTTAAATAGTTATAAATAATTTTTCGAATAAAATCTCTTTAAAAAATGAGGTAGCTTTAACTAGCTATCTCATTTTAATTATCAAAAATATTTAATCATTAAAGCATCGGTCCTATAATTTTTTTTAGTTTTTATTTGTTCATAAGCATAAAAGAAAACCAAAGTACTAACAGAATAGCTAAGAAAGATTCAATAACTTAGAAATATTTCAAAGTAAAATACTGTCTAATTCATAAATAGACATATCAGATTTAATCAAACCTAAAACGTTGGCAATGTATTTTCAGGATCTAAATGCGATATTAAGCCAACTCTAATTTCAGAAATTCGATTTTACCTTTCCCTTCGTAATAAAAATAGAGCGGTTTAACGGATGACTTCGTAATTTTCGTTTCATAACAAACCCAATTCTCCGACGGACGAATACAAATCTGGCGAATATTTTTATCTTTTTTCTTCGTTGAAACGTACATATTTCCTTTTCCGTTTTCTTTCAACCAAAGCCGAACTTTCGACTTCCTTCAAAACCGAAAATCTACCAAAGTTTTTCTGCCTATATTTGCAATAAACCGCTCGTCGTTTTTATGGGTTATCTGCAGTACGCCCTTTCCCCGATACTGTTGGAAATATACCGCATTTTTCCGTTTGTAAGCACACAAGCGATTGCGGCGGAATACCCCCCTTTGCCCGAAAGCGCATCTCCATTCAATCTGCAAAAAATAATTTAGACTTGGGCGATTGAGACGTCATCCGCTATCTTTATTTCTTCTTCGCAAGCCTGACGGCTGTAATCGCGTACAAAATCTTCCGCAAGAGTTATCGTAAACGACAACGCTGATAGGATTTTTATATCCGTGTTTTCCTTTTTCGCCCAATACAGTAATAGAGATAATATTTCCCGTCGTTGCCGCGAACAACGTCGGGCGCATAGACATACTTCAACTTATCGCCGTATTGTAGATCTTGATTAGTACTATATGAAACACCCTCGAAACGCCAATCGTTAAGATTATCTACGAGCGCGAAATAGACAACTTAATCAAGCATACAGTAAATGTTACCGCCATCTTTGTTGTGAAAGCCGTATAAATAGACTCTGTCCCCCGAAAACGTGCGTTTCGCCGTCGAGGATACATTCATATAGCGATAAAAACGGATTCATTTTATAATTGATCCGTTAGTTTCTATAATTCTCTTATAACGATAAGCGGAATTTTTGAGTGTGCGCTTTTGCGTTTTGAAATCGACGTAAATAAGTCCGAAACGCGGATCGTACCCTTCCGCCCACTCGAAGTTATCCATAAGCGTCCAATGCTGATAGCCTATAACGGGTATGCCCTCTTTTATCACTTTTTTAAGATTGCCTATAAAGCCGTCAAGAGCCTTGCACCGTTCATCGTCGTTTACGTTGCCCTTTTCGTCCGGCATATCATTTGAACAAATGCCGTTCTCGGTAATCATAATAGGCAGGTGGTATCTCTCATAGATAAATTTTACCGTCCAATATAGCGACCTTTCGTCAATTACCCAACCGAGAGAGTTAGTGCGAAGTTTGGACTTATCAATACCTTTGTCGCCGCCCCACGCCGAATAGTTAAACGCTTCGTAGTGATTAATACCTATAAAGTCAAAATCAACCTTGAAATTTTTAACCTTTTTGCCGCCGTTGCGATAAACGCCGTAAGCCGATACAGACTTTCCTGCAAGAATGGGATCCATCCACCAACGATTATTCATCGTTCCCATGCTTTTATAGAAAGATTTTTTGCGAGCTTCTTCAATGCTTGCGGGCGTTTCGTCTTTCGGGATAAACGCGCCCGATGCAAAAGACAAACCTATAAGCGGTTTTTTCTTGGCATATTTGCGGATAAGTGAAACAGCCTCCGCGTTAGCTTGCATAAATATCTTCGTAAATTTAGGTAACGATAAATAACGTCTTAAAAAAGGCGCGTGAATACCCTGCATATAGCCGTTCATCAAAAAACATTGTGGCTCGTTAAAGGTTATCCAATATTGCACTCTATCAGATAACGCTTCTACAACCGTTTTAACGTAAAAACAAAAATCTTTTACGACGTCTTTTTTGAGCCAACCTCCCTTTTTATATTGCCATAGCGGTAAATCCCAATGATAGAGTGTTACGAGCGGCTCAATGCCGTTTTTAATAAGCTCGTCAACGAGATTGCTGTAAAAAACAAGTCCCTCTTTATTTATCTTCCCTTCTTCGGGAACAATTCGAGGCCATGACACGGAAAAACGATAGGATTTGAATCCTAACTTTTTCATTAGCGCAATATCTTCTTTATATCTATGATAATTGTCACAGGCGGTATGGCAATTCTCGCCGTGCTTCACCTTTTGCGTAGGCGCGACATCCCAAATAGATGGTGTTCTGCCGCCCTCGTTCCATGCGCCCTCAATTTGTGTGGCAGCAGTTGCCGCTCCCCACATAAAGTTTTTTGGAAATTCGTTGTTAATCATATTGCGTTCCCTCGCTCATATTATTTTTTCGGTAAATGTATATTTTCCGCCGCCAACTTTTTTTTGACTACCCGACGGCAATATAATCAGACTTTCGGTATGTTCGGGTATTTCAACGATTAGTAAAAAATCGTTTCCTTTTACTTCCCAATGTGAAGATATTTTCCCGAACGGCGTTTGCGTATAGGCTTTTGCGCTCTTTAATCCGCCGCCCACAACAGGCTGTATTTTCGAACGTCTATATCCGCCTTCGACGGCTTCTATTCCCGCAACCCGACGATATAAAAAGTCCCCGACGCTTCCGTAAGCATAATGATTGAACGAAACCATACCTCTTAAAGAAACTTTCCCTTTTGCGTTGATTGCGTTCCACCGCTCCCACATAGTCGTTGCTCCAGCATTTACCTCATACAGCCACGACGGGCAAGCGTCCTGCATCAACAACTTATACGCTATATCGGCATAACCGTTGTCTGCAAGTGCGAATAAAAGATAAGGCGTACCCGCAAACCCCGTACTTAAACGGTAATTATTCTTTTCTACAAGACGGACTAAATTTGTGGCAAAGGCTTTGCGGTATTTACCCGCCATACCGAAGTATAACGGCAAAACGTATGCGGACTGAAATTCGCCTTTAATCGTTCCATCGTCGTTTACAAACCTACGGATATATCCTTGCGATATATTATCAAACAGCGCGGCATACTTTTCCGTTTCGCTTTCTTTATTCAGTAATTTTGCAATATTACCCGCAATCTTAACCGTATTTGCAAAGTAGCACGTTCCGACGTACTTACCCCTGCACTGCCACTCTTTATATCCCGTGTCCGGCGCACACCAATCACCGTACTGAAACCCTTTATCCCATACGAAATCGGTTAAATGCGTTAATCCGTCGTCAATATACTTTTTAATACAGTCATACTGTTCTTCCAATAATTTTATATCCGCACACGCAAGATAAGCTGACCACGGAACTATTGCACAAGCGTCTGCCCAAACGGGCGCAGAACGCAAACTTGCAGTATTCAAACAGGGAACTGTATCGGGAATTTGTCCGTGTTCGCCTTGATCGTCGCGCATAGACTGCAACCACTTCCCGTAGAATTTATCCATTGAAAAATTGAAACATGCAGTACGGGAAAATACAGACGTATCCGCCGTCCAACCCATTCGCTCGTCGCGTTGCGGACAGTCCGTAGGTATATCTACAAAATTAGATTTTGCACCCCATTTAACGCAGCTTTGAAGTTTATTCAGTCTTTCGTCCGAACAGATAAATCCGCCTATTTCTTTAATATCCGAATAAAGCGCCTTCGCCGTCAGCTTAATATTTTCTGGCGATATGCCTATCACTTCGACATATCGAAATCCCATATAAGTATGCAACGGCTCATAGCTCTGTTCGCCCTCTTTGGCTATATAGACAATCCGTGCTTTTGCGCTTCGTAGCGGCTTACGGTAAAGCTTGCCGTTTTTCAAAACCTCTGCGTGGTAGAAAGTTATTTTTTGTCCTTCTGCTGCATTGAGTTTTACGTCTATTACCCCTGCAAAATTTTGTCCGAAGTCGTATATATAACCCTGCTTGGACGGAAAAACTTTGACGGGTTCAAGTTGCTCGTGAGCGACTACGGGTGCAACGGTTGCAGTTATTTCTGGCGTAAACGGCAAACTTATTTCCTGTGCCGCACAAACGTCTTTAATATCATGCGTAGCGTCGTACACTTCGCCCTCGTAAATTCCAGCGCTAATATACCGATTAGAGCATACGCGGCAACTCTTATCCGAGCAGATTTTTTCTGTATGCCCATCCGCATATTCTATTGTCATATCGAACAAAAGCGCAACGCGGTCAAAATAATTTTTGTCTTTCTTTTTTAGTCCGAACGTGCCTACCGCCCAACCGCCTGAAACTATAAATGACAATATATTTTTGCCGCTTTTGAGTTGTGCGGTTACGTCGTAACATTGCCGCTGTAATTGTTTATGATATGAAGTGAAACCCGGCGTAAGATAATATGCGCCGATACGCTCTCCGTTGAGGTTAGCGCTGTATATTCCGATAGCCGTGCAATAAAGCACGGCTTTTACCTCATCGCTTTGCAAAGTAAATTCTTTTACAAAGCATTGCGGACGCGCGGATTTAATATTATTTTTTGATACTATCCACCCCATAATTTTTATTTACGCTCAAAGTTCTTATTTACTTCGCTCTTGAAAATAAGTTCTAACACACGCGTCACCGATATATCTAGAGCTGCGCGGTCAACCCTGCCTTCCTTCAAATCTTTATACAGTTTTTTCTGCGTGGTTTCGTGTCCAGGCATAATCAAATCGTTGCCCGAATTGATTGCACCGTAATAAGTGGCGGGATCACAAGCCGTCCAATCGGACATAACAAGTCCGTCAAAACCCCATTCGTCGCGTAGAATATTCGTTACCATTTCACGGCTATTGCACACATAAATACCATTGACAAGGTTATAGCAAGACATAACAGTCCATGGTTTACCTTCGGTAATTGCTATGCGAAAAGCACGCAAATACAATTCGCGCATAGCACGTTGCGACACGTTGGAAGAATTGCGGTAACGGTTATCTTCTTGGTTATTGCAGCAAAAATGCTTGACGGTAACACCGACGCCTCCCATAGACTGAACTCCGCGTGTAATTGCCGCCGCCATTTTACCCGAAACAAGTGGATCTTCCGAATAATACTCGAAGTTACGTCCGCAAAGCGGATTGCGGTGAATATTCATCCCTGGCGCAAGCCATACGGAAACGCCGATTTCCAACATCTCACGTCCCATAGCACGTCCGATTTCTTCCAAAAGTTCAATGTCCCACGTCTGCGCTTGTAGCGTTTCGTTGGGCCAAGCCGTCATATATCTATATGCAGGTCTGCCTTTTTCTGGTTTGGCTCTTGCGATAAACCCGAATTTTTTAATCCAACCCCATTGCCACATTTCGGGGACGGCTTCAATAAAACGCATACCGCCGTTTTTGAGAATGACTACGGCTTGCGCTACGTTCAAGCCCGCAGGGCCGTCCGCCATAATGATATTGGGGATTCCCTTCTTCAACAGTTTTGTGTTTGTGCGTCCCGCCGCACCCATAACAGCGTTATATGATTTCAGCTTATAACCTCCGCCAACGACGAGCATTGTTTTTTGCTTATCGTTTAACCGCGCGACTATGTCTTTAATATCCTGCGAGAACTTCGGAGTATAAACTCCGTGAGTTATAAGTTCGATAGCGGAACAATCAACGCTTACGCGGGGAAGCGATTTATCGTATTCGATGGAAGCGGTATTGCTCTTAATATCTTCAAAATCCAATTCGCGTTTATGAACGAGCGCAACTTTTTCAAGTACGGTTTCTTTTTCAATCGTAATAACCGCGCACGGCTTTATATCCTCCGCTGACGTTCCTAAATACAACCCGTATTCGCCTTTCAAAAGCACAAAAGAGCTTACACTTTCGTCAAATATTGCCATGTCATGTATATCGAACGTCAACGTCAATTGCTCAATATCATTCGAGTTGAGAGCTTTTGTCTTTGCAAACGCCACAAGCGATATGCTTTCTACGTCCACCTTATCGGAAGGCTTTTTAACGTAGAGCTGCAATATTTCTCTACCCGAATATTGCTTACCCGTATTCTGCACGGTCGCTTTCAGCGTAACGATATTTCCGCTTAACTCCAACATATCGAATTTATGAGAAAACGTCGTATAGGAAAGTCCGAAGCCGAACGGGAATCTCGGTTTTTTATTGAACGACGAAAAATAACGGTATCCAACGTATATTCCCTCGAAGTAGTCCTCCTGCTCCACGTTGCCGTTCAAATGGCTGTATGTATTGTACGAATGATAATCTTCATACTTCATAGCCCAAGTATCGGTTAGCTTGCCGCATGGCGTTCTCTTGCCCGTGATAACTTCGGCAAGAGCGTTTCCGCCCTCCATACCACCTTGTCCGAAGAATAATACTGCATCGATGCGAACTTCGTCCAATATGGAAAGGTCGATGGAACTTCCGCTGTTTATAATCAGAATAAGTTTTTTATAACTTTCGGAAAGTAGTTTAATGCTTTCCGTTTCGACGTCCGATAACTTATAATCGCCTTTTACATTGTCCCTGTCGTTGCCTTCACCTGCCTGACGGGATAAAACGTAGATAGCCGTATCCGTGCTATAGTCGATTTCGTCTTTGAGTACGGGCGTACATGCGGGTAAAGGTTGCGGATGTCGATGTATTTCATCAAACATTTTCATTGTCGAAAAGACAGTATAACCTTTAATTGCGGCGTTTACTTCGTCGCGCCAAGCGTTCGTATCGTCCTCGAATTTTTTTGCCAAACGATCCATATACAACGTATCAAAGTCAAATCCTACGTTTTTCAGTCCTTCCTCAATGGTAATACTGTGACGGTCATTGACTTCTCCGCTTCCACTACCGCCTTTTACGGTCATTCTGCTACCCGTGCCGTACAGACCTATACGACAAGGCGAAAGGGGTAGCACTCCGTTATTTTTCAAAAGAACAAAACCTTCCGCCGCCGCACGGCGGGCGATTTCCCAATGAGCGCGTTCACGCTCCGAAACGTCTTTTGTCTTCGCACCGAATACCTGATATTTAGCCATAATTACCCTTCCTTATATTTTTTGTAATGATATTTGTAACAATCCCTTTATTATGTGGATTACAACGTGCTTTTCTACATCACGTCTATTTCAAACGTAACGGGAACAACACCTTTCGAGCTTACAGTAACAGATACTTTACCTATCTTTTCCGTAGCACGGAATACCGCAAGCGCTCTTCCTCTGTAACTGTTATGATGTCTTGCATCGAACACTTCATCCGTCTTATAGAGTGCGCTTCCGAATCCCTGTAAAATTGCGGAATTTCCGAGAGCCTGTATTTCTACCCGCTGTTCGATATACGGCTTTAATACGCCATTTTTATCGGTAAATTCGATTTCTACAAAGCACAAATCTCTACCATTCGCGTGTAAAATCTTTTTATCTGGCGACACGTTAAGCATAACATCTCTACCGCCCGAGCTCAACTGCGACTGCGAAATTTTTCTTCCGCTTTCATCATAAGCAACCGCTTCAAGCGTACCACAGCGGTATTTTACCTTAAACGCCGCCCTATAATTCTTTAATTTCTTTGTACCGAGAACTTTTCCGTTCAACGAAAGGCTGATTTTGTGCGCATTAGAATAGACTTCTACAACCGTCTTTTTGCCTTCGTAACCATGCCACTCCCAACTATCTATTGCATTAGTAAATTGCCATGCGCCCTTCGACGGGGTTTCTCTGCTGTGATTTAACGGCTGAACGGCAATAAACGGTTTTTCTCGCAATCCCCAAACGGTCTGCAAAAACGCCATTTGCGCAAGCGGTTTTCCCGTAATATCAATCATGCCTTGATTTGCAAGCAATGGCAAACCCTTATACGATTGATACGTCCAACCCATACAGGTTTCACCGATATAATCCCACGCCGCCCAAACGAAATCGCCGACGAGCTGTTTATACTTTTTAACCCGCTCCCAATTATATGGTAAATCGGCAGACATAGTTTCCGAGCCGACCATCATGCGTTCAGGATACTTTATAGCGTCTATATCGTAACGCGACGAAGCATAGTTGAGTCCTACTATATCGACGGACGGGGCAAATTCTTTTACGATTTTTTCCGCCGTCTTACCTTTACTTAACTTGAATAATAACCAACCGAGCCTTCCGGCCCAATAATTGAAGAAAGCCGATCCCGTTTTTTTATCTTTATATTTTTTTCCTTCGGGCAGGGGCTTACGCTCGTATTGCCCCTTTTCTTTATATACACCCAATCCGTGTTTTACATAAACGTCTAAAAGTACGTTCACGCCGCACGTTACTGGGCGAGTATCGTCCAAAGAGTGCAAAATATCACGCATTTGTCCGCAAAGTTTTATGCCTTTCTCGCTTGCAGTTTCGGTAACTTCGTTTCCTACGGAATACATAATAACGGACGGATGATTGAAGTCCTTGTTTACCATTCTGCATAAAACATTTTCGTATTCTCCATAGAAGTCGCGCGAAAAATCGTGATAATCTTTCGGTATGTACCAACCATCGAACGCTTCGTCCAAAACGTACATACCTATCTTATCGCAAGCGTCGAGAAGCGAACGCGGCGCAGGGTTGTGCGATATTCGCAAAGCGTTAAATCCCTGTCGTTTTAAAATACGCACTCTACGTTCTTCCGCGTCGGGATATGTACACGCACCCAAAACGCCGTTATCGTGATGAATACACCCGCCGCGCAGTAGTATTTCCTTGCCGTTTACAAGAAGTCCCGTTTTTGCGCTCCACTCTATTTTGCGAATACCGAAAGTCGTTTTAACGCTTTCTCCGTCTTTTTCGGCAACGCAGGTATATAGTTCTGGATTTTCCGCCGACCATAGTTTTGCGTCGGGGATTTCATACTTTCCCGTTTGACCTTTTATAATAAGTTTTCCCTCGTAATAAATGCTTATGGTTGCGTCCTCGTCCGCCATCACCTCTATGACGGCAGGGGAATAGGAAATAGTTTTTACCTTAATCTCTTTCGGCGCATTTAAAGGAGAAATTATAAGCCACACGGGACGATAAATGCCGCTTCCCGAATACCAACGGCAGTTCGGAAAAAGAGAATTATCTACTGTTACTTCGACGATGTTGTTTCCTACGATCACAAAATTCGTAATATCTGCGGTAAATTCGGAATAGCCATATTTATTCTCGCAAACCTTCGTTCCGTTGATGGTTATGGTTGCATTACGGTAAACGCCTTCAAAAAACAACTCAATGCGCCTTGCCGCTTGCTCGCTACTAACGACAAAATCTTTTTTATAACGATATTTTCCGCCGGGGAAGTATCCGCTATTTACACCGCCCATACAACTTGCGTAACGCTTTTCCGTAAGCATTGCGTCGTGCGGCAACGTAACGATTTTTTGCGTACCATCGTCTTTTATAAATATCCAATTACTATTAAAGTCAATAGTCATAGTAATAATCCTTACTTGTTTTTCTTTGCCGCTTTCGTGTTCTTTTTAGCTTGTTTTTCAGCCCACTTTCGGTCTTTTTCCGCTTTCTTTTGAAGATACTTGTCGTTTTCTTCTTCAAAATTCAAGCCTTTCTTTGTACAATAGTCCCGCAAGTCGGCAATGCGGTTTTCTTCACGCTCTCTGTCTGCCTGTTCACGTTCCAACCTGATTTCTTCTTCTGGTTCTATCCATTCTTCGCCCCTTGCAAGTACCGCCTCTTTCTTGCGCTTCAAAAGTTCCGCGTTTATTTCGGGCAGCTTTTTTTCAACGTCTATAAACGGCAATAGTATTACATACGCGGCAGCAAGAATTATGTCAAACAAATAAAACGCCATAGACATAAAGTTTTTTACAGCTTCTGTAGGAACATATGTCGCATTATCGACAAAGCCCAACTTTAATAGCGCCGATTCGTATCCGCCCGCAAATGGTGCATAAATCGCCGCTTGTATTGCAACGACTATCGCAACGCCCAAAAGCCCTTCCAGTCTGAATCCAGACTTATACTCTACGCTGTCAAACGCAAAACAGATTAGTGATGCTAAGATATAAGCATTTGGAATAAAGCCCATTTGACGGATAAAGCCCGCTATCATTGCAATGACGAGATTGTCCGCAAATATCCAACCTAAAATGCTTCCGCCCAAAACGCAGGAAAAACCAACCCACGTTACGTTTTTAACGCCGAATTTTTTACCTAAAGGATATGCGATAATCGCGCCAAGTCCCAAAGGAACGCCCGTAATTATCTGATAAATCATATTCATACCGGGGTTTTCCGCTCCGCCGAGTAAAAACTTTATGTAAAAAAATTGCACGTTACCGCCTTTGAAGTTATCCGCTATTCCGCTTAAAGTTGCCAAAATAGTCAAAATAACGTAATACTTATTGCTGAATAGGGCTTTCATTTGTTGCTTTAATGGAACTTTATTTTCATTCTCAACCCCTACTTCGGTTGCAACATCCTCTACGATACGCTCTCTCGTGTAGAAGTATTCGAGAAGAAGTAGCGGAATTGCCATAACCGACAAAGCAATCATAATGATAGGATAGCCCATTATGTCGTGGTCAAGCCAATAAGGAAGCAACACGCTGCTTACCAACATACCGATAATAATACCCGACACGAGTGTCCATGACATTTTGCGAATGAACGTCAATTGGTTCTTTTCGACGGGATCGCGCGTACTCAAAGACACGATGTTTTCTCGAAACAAATGGAAGTATGAACACCCGATGGTATTATAACAAATCAAAAGGAAAAAGAAATAATACCAATATGATTCGCCGAGCGTATTGCCGGGGAACAAAAATATAAGCGCACCTATAATAATCGACACAAAGCCGAATATCAGGTACCACGGACGCATTCGTCCATGCTTACATTTGGTATGTGACAATAACCACCCGTTCAATAGTCCAAGCCCGATTGCTAAAATTTTTGCAACCATCATAATGATGCCATAGATATTGCCCATTGCTACGGATGCTTCGCCTTCTCCGTACATTAACCCTACTTGTTGCGTAAAAAATTTTTCGACCAGTGCAGCTATCGTATTTACCACAAAAATCAATCCGAGCGGACCTACGAAGTGTCCCAAAATTTTTTCTTTCTTTGAAACAGCCCTCGTCTTTACTTTTGTGTCAAGTTTCGGAGAATTGATAATGCCTTTACTTAACAACTTAATCTCTTTCATAACAATACCTCCGACATTTCATTACCTCGCCGAATAAATGCTTCTTCCTTTTTCATCGATTTATCCTCCTTGCGATTTTTTAAGCAGCTGATGAAAACTGCTATCATCCCTCATTATTAAGCAGCAAACTCTATAAAACTCACCACTCTGACATCATTATACAAAATCCTAAAGCAAAATATTTGCACCAAAGTCCTAAATTTTGTATAATTGTACACGAGAATTAAATTATGACGATTGAATCTATCATTAAAACTTGCGAATTGCTTTATTCTTCCCACAATATGCCAATTATTTGTTTTAACAGACAATTTGAAATTATCGCCTTTAATTGTCCATATCGCGGATACGAAAAGGTATTCACTCACATTGCTAAAAAGGCAACAGACGACTGCAATCCCTCTCTTATTATGGGATATGCGGGATTATACGGCACGATAAAAACGAATAACGCTGATTATCTTATATTGACGGGACCATTCGTAAATAAAAAGATTACTGATGAATTATTCGATTCGGTCATTCACGAACACGGGCTTGATTGGAATGAAAAGGAATTGCTAAAAGAGTTTATTTGCGGTATTCCACACTTTTCATATAATCGTTTTTTAAGCTTTATTGCGCTTCTACATTACCTTTTCAATAACGAAGAAATATCCATTTCCGAACATTTTAATTACACAAATAAAGACTTCCTCATTGCCCAAAAACATGCCAACGAAGTATTAAAGGAAAGCGACTTTTCTCACGGCACATATAATTTAGAGCAACAGCTATTGACCTATGTGAGAAACGGCGACGTAGAAGGACTTACCGCCTTTTTCGATTCCGTTCTCAAATTTCAGTCAATTCCCGAAGGCAAACTTGCGGACGATGCGCTACGGCAATCGAAAAATATTTTCATAGGCTTTATTGCGCTCATCGGCAAAGTAGGCGCTATCAAAGGCAACCTCGATATAGAACAGACCTACCAACTCATTGACCTTTATACACAAGAATGCGAACATTGCATTTCCGTCAACCAAGTTAACGAGTTAAGGTACAATGCGATTATGGACTTTACCCGTCGCGTTGCCGAACAAAAACATCCCGAAGCGTATTCGGTTGAAGTTTATGCCGCCTTACAATTTATTAAAACGCATACAAACCAACCGATTGGCGTTCAAGACGTGTTACGGCACGTCGATAAAAGCAGATCGCTTTTTATGGCAAAATTCAAACAGGAAACAGGCGAAACAATCGGCAAATATATTATGAAAGCCAAATTGCAGGAATCGAAGTTACTTCTCGCCTATTCTAATCGTTCTTTGGCGGATATTGCTTTCTTCTTATATTTTTCAAGCCAATCGCATTTTAACAATCTTTTCAAAAAGGAATACGGGATTACGCCATCTGCTTATCGTAAAAAGAAACAAAAGTAATTTTTATTTACCAATTCTTCTCAAAATTAAAAGCCGAAACATTTTTCTGTTTCGACTTTTAATTAGATTTTTGTTTTAGTTTGTCCTTTCAGGTACTTTCACTTGTTATTTTTATTGTTTTTGTATTCTCACTATGTAATATAAGCCCTCTATAATAGAGTTATTTTATTACATAATTATAAAGAAGTTAACATTATTAATTATAATATAATATCATCCTATGATTAAAATGGCCATTACATACAAAGAATTTATCATAGAAAAAGTCATCGATAGTTCTCGATGACTTTTGATATTAATTAAGCTGCTTTTGTAACTTGTACTTTTGCTTCATAGCTTCCATCATCTGTTTTATCAATCGATAGAACTCTTAATGAATAATCAAATGTACATGTTTCATCAATTTCATACTCTTGAGTAGTATTATTTACCCATCCCGTAATCTTTTTAGCTTTATTCCAAAGATTGGTTCCTGAAGGCATATATGTATCTGCCCATCCAGTAGTACTATTTAAATTAAATCTATCACCTTTAACAAATAAGGAGTCATTAGATGCAGAATAAGTACCTGTATTAGTCCAGTTTTTCTCTGCGATTGAACTTTCCATGAGTGAAGATAAGGTGAAGTAATGTAAGGTTCCATCTTTTCTTTCCCAATAATCGGTATCAGATTTTAAATTATTTCCTGCTCCAGGTCTTCCACCAAATGAATTACAAACTCTGAAATCGATTCCCTCTTCTGGGTTATCAGCTAAATAAGTATCGTGATCTGATTTATAAACACGTGCGTCAATATGAGTAATTCTTATACCTGCTTTAGAATATCCTGCAGTTCCTGTATATCCGTTTTTATAGTCTTTTTCAGCTAGACCTACAGGTGCCATTAATTCCACCATCATATATTCATCAAATGCAGTTCCATTATATCCTGGAGAAGGAAGAATGAAACAATCACCTGTTGTTGTCGCTGGACGAAGAGTAATAATTGCTGAATCATCAACGACTAATGGTTGTAACCATCCAAGTGTAAACTTAGAAAAAGCACCATGATCACCTAAGTTATGATCCATCATATCAATTCCCGCCATAGGCGCCCATTGACTACGATAATCATAATAGTCATCTAATCCATAAGTATGACCTGTTTCATGAATATAAGTATGTGGGTCATGTCCACCGACTGATTCTTGCATCCATTGAATTGAAGCGAAACCTAATGTTTTGACTCCAGGGGCTCTTGTTGATGAAGTACTTGAAGTATTATATGTAACATATGCCCACCAATCATTGACTGTTCCAGTTGGATGTGAGTATACAATCCAAACTAAATCTAAATATCCATCTTTGTTTTGATCAAAATAACTTAATGGTTCAGCATCGACACCTAAATCTCCATGATTTTCTTTTGCGTATTCATCAATATACCACTTACGGGCATATTCTGCGGCATAGATACCTAAATTCCCATTCGAATCTTTTTCAAATTGAGAAGATGATTTACCATAATTAACCCAAGCAGGAACTACTTTTCCTTCAAATTTTGACTTACCAAAGCTTGAAGTAGTGTAGTAATTTGCAACTGATGTCCATCCACCGACAGCATCTATTTCCTCTTGAGTTCCAAAGAAAGTGGTAGTAATACGATCAATATTTTCCTTACTTTGAACTTCTTGTAAATTGTCATCAGTAAACCCGAAAGGTACAACTAAGACATGTTGTTCTTCGGTAGGATCAAGGTGAGGATTTCCTGAATTAGTATAAATAGTTTGCATATTGAGATTCTTCTCAACATTGTCTTTATCTGTATATGTAACTTTAGCTTTTTCAAAATCACTGTTTGTTTTATAATCTACTTCCGAAGAACTAGTACTAACGTTATTTGAACTAGTAGAGCTACTTACACTACTTAAACTTGAATTATTATTACTATTACAAGCAACCATTAATATAGTAAGAGCAAACGCGCCTAATACTTTGTATTTATTTTTCATAATTTCCCTCCTTTAAATTTTATAAGTAGTATATATATTTAAATTGATTTATTAAAAGGAATCAAGAAAATAATTCCAATTAATAAAAAGAATAAACCTACTTGCCATAAATAAGATATTCCTTTTCTAGCTTTTTCTCGTTTTAAATTTCGATACTCACCATATGTTGACGGAATTTTTGTCTCGCGTATATTACGATAAAAAGTTGTATAAAATGCAACTTTTACTCCATATATAATTGCATCGAACGCTCCTTCGCCAGAAATAAAAGTTAATACAAAGATTAATAACGTGAATCCTCCCGAAACACAAAATGCATCGGAAAGAATTACATAAGCATCTTCTGAAAAACTCATATTTAGTGAAGTTGTTTCTATTAAGATCATTAATCCAACTAATCCACAATCGACAATAAAAGTTAATATTAACCCGATTAAATAATCTTTGGTGATTATTTTTTTTCTTTCGTTATCAATTTGATTATTTGGTTTTTTATTTTGCATAAAGTGATATTCCTTCAGCAATTTCCTTTAAATACTTTTTTTCTTCTTGATCATTACACAAGACAAAATGTCCTTTTGTAATTTCTCTTAAAGTAGGTTTTTGCTCAGTATAATCATGTTCAGCAATTCCAGAATAGACAATTCTTTGACGATTCTTTTCAATATTTGGATCTGGATGAGGAACAGCACTTAATAATGATTTAGTATATGGATGTAATGGATGAGCAAATAGTTCATCACTTGTTGCTAATTCAACAAGATTTCCAAAATACATAACTGCGATACGATCACAGAAATATTTAACAACTGATAAATTATGAGCAATAAACAATATTGTTAATCCCAAATTTTTTCTCAAATCATTTAATAAATTTATAACTTGAGCTTGAATTGAAACGTCTAGTGCTGAAACTGGTTCATCAGCAATGATTAATTCTGGGTTCATAATAATTGCTCGAGCAATACCAATACGTTGTCTTTGTCCTCCTGAAAATTCATGAGGATATCTATTAGCATGCTCTGATACTAATCCAACTAGATCTAAAACACGATTCACTTCAGAATTGATGAATTCTTTATCTTTACAGCCTTGAATAATTAATCCTTCCGAGATGATATCACGCACTGTCATACGTGGGTTTAATGAAGCAATAGGATCTTGGAAAATCATTTGAATCTTAGAAGTAATACGCGAATTAGCAGCTTCTTTTAATTCCTTTTTATAATTTTGATATTGCTTTTTATCTTCGTCAGTCAAATCTTTTTTTGAAGCAATTTTACTTAAAAGTTCAGCATATTTATCTTGGACTTTTTTCTTTTCGCTCAAAGCCATATCTTTATTACAATACTTATTATCATGCTTAGCTTCTTTTATCTTCTTACGTTGAACACGAATGATTTCAGTAGCTTCATTAATAATTTCGTTATTCACCTTTTCATATTTAGCAACTATCTCTTCATATTTTTTCAAATACGGAATTTTGGCTTCATATAAATCATCTGCTTTTTCTTCGATTGTCTTTTTTAACTTTTGATATTGTAAAGGCTCATTAAATGTTTCTTGATAATCTTGACCTAATGCATTTAATTCTTCCTGTTGATCGATTTTATTCTTTTTAAGTTGGTTATTTAAACGAATCTTTGTATATTTAATTTCTTTTTCGTTCCAACGAGTACCTGCGGCAATTCTTACACCTTTAAACCATACATCTCCGCTGGTGATTTGATAAAGTTTAATAATTGATCGACCTGTCGTGGTTTTACCACATCCAGATTCACCAACTAATCCGAATACTTCGCCTTTATAGACTTTAAAAGAAACATCATGAACTGCTTTATTGTATTTATATGCACCTCGACCGAATTTGAAATATTGCTTTAGATGACGAACATCTAATAAAACTTCTTTATTGTCATAATCAAAGCTAGAATTAATATCTTTTTTGCTGATTTTTTTAGTTGTCTTTGAAGTCTTTACCACTTTTTCTTTGCTTGTACCACTATTAACATCTTTAGGGCTACATAAAAATTTAACAAATAGATTAATCATTACTTACCCTCCATATTATTCAATATTGAATTCTTACTTAAATCATAACTTGGTTTATTTTCAGGATTCTTCTTTAAAGATTTATAAATACGTTCAACCACTGTACGCGGTGCTTCAACATCTGGAGCATCTTCATCTAACAACCAGGTTGCAGCAGCATGTGAAGAAGAAATTTGATAGAATTTTGGTTCCTCTTCATAGTCGATTTCTAATGCGTATTTATTTCTCGCAGCAAAAGCATCTCCACGTGGTGGAAGTAACATATTTGGAGGTGTTCCTGGAATTGCATCCAATTTTTCTTTAGTTTCAAGATCTGGCATTGAGCCTAATAAAGCCCATGTATAAGGATGACGTGGATCATAGAAAATATCATAAACAGAACCATATTCTACAATCTTTCCAGCATACATAACCGCGATATCATCAGCCATATTAGCAACAACACCTAAATCATGAGTAATAAAGATAATTGAAAGATTTTTCTCTTCTTTTAATTTATTGATAAGTTCTAGTATCTGTGATTGGATAGTAACATCTAGAGCCGTTGTAGGTTCATCACAAATCAAAACCTCTGGGTTTGAAGATAAAGCGATAGCAATGACAATTCTTTGTCTCATACCACCAGAAAGTTCAAATGGATATTGATTGTATCTTCTTTCAGGTTCATTGATACCAACTTCTTGTAAAAGTTTTATTGCCTTTTGCTTAGCTTCTTCTTTAGTCATTTCTGTCATTGAATCTTTAACATTAGAAACATATTGTTTCATAATGAGGTCAACGATATTTTCAGCTGTATAATTAGCATCGTCAATTTTATTATTTAAATAGTTATTCAAATTATCAATCAATAAAACTAAATCATCATAGAATTCTTTTGGAAGTACAATGACTTCTCTTTCTTGCGCTCTTATTGATGAAGGAATATCATAAATATCTTTAGCATTGTATTTTTTCAACAATTCTTCTCTTTCTTTAAACATGCTAATTGATTTAACATATGATCTTAAATATTCACTGAAAGATATTGAAAATACTTCAATAACATCGTCAGGTGCATAATCAAAAGCAAATTTTGCCTTTTTTAAAGCATGTGTAACATTAATTAAATCCTTTTTTGTTTCTTTAGGATCAAATGTTTCCATGTCAACGAAATGTTTTGCTTTGAACTCTTCTAAAATATTTTTTGCTTCTTTCATGCTCTCTTTATGAGCTTCAACAGCCTTAGTTAAGCATTTTATAAATAAGTCATGATATTTTTGAAAAGATTCTAAAGTAATACTTTCAGTCGACTCTTTTAATTCTTTTTTATACGCTTCAAATTCTTCTTTTGAAGAATATTTTAATAATCCGCTATCGATGAATTTTAAAGTGTGCTTCGCATCTCTTTTAGAGGCTTTAGACTTAAGATACATCGCTTCAGTTAATTGTTTACCAACTTTCATAATTGGATTCAAAGAAGAAAGTGGATCTTGGAAAATCATCGAGATTTTCACGCCTCTAATATGAGTGAAAGTATCTTCATCAATTCTTAATAAATCTTTACCATCAAAGATGATTTGACCATTTTCAACTATTTTATTATTAGCTAAGATACCCAATATAGCTTTAGAGGTAACTGATTTTCCAGAACCAGATTCACCTACTATAGCTAAGGTTTTACCTTTATAAAGATTAAAACTTATTCCTCTTACAGCCTTTACTGTTCCTGTATTAGTTTTAAATGAAACACGAAGATTTTTAACTTCTAGAACTTTTTCATTATTTAACACTTTTTCTTCCATAATTAGTCCTCGCTTCCTCTTAATGATGTATTGAAAGCATCACGTAATCCGTTTCCGAATAAGTTGAAGGATATCATTAATAAAGAAATGATTAATGCAGGGAATAATAATACATGAGGATAAGTTGAGAAATTAGCTTTTCCTTCGTTAAGTAAAGCACCGATAGAAGCAATTCCACTGCCATCAAAATTAATAATACCTAAATATGATAAAGTTGATTCTGAGAAGATAATAGATGGAATCATGAGCACTGAAGAAGTAACTAATGTTCCAATTGCATTTGGTAAAATATGCTTAAATATTAATCTTCTATCTCTAGCACCTAATGTTCTAGATGCTAATACGTATTCTTGTCCCTTAAAACGATAAAATTGCATACGAGTTGTCGAAGCTACGCCAACCCATCCGTTATAAACGAACGCAATTAAGAAAGCAATTATAATCGTTCCCGCGGTACCCAGTTTCTCTTTCATTGCCACATTGTTATTTAACTGAATATTAGCAATAGTCAATATGATAATTGAAGGGATATTAGAAATAATATCTGTAATACGTTCCATTATTAAGTCGACACGTCCACCATAATAGCCTGATACTGAGCCCCAAATAAGACCAATTATCAAATTAATAATCGTGATTCCTAAACCTAATAATAAGGAGAAACGGACACCAAGAGCAAGTCTTAAGAATAAATCCTGTCCTGAAGAGTTAGATCCAAATACATAAGATGGAGTAAATCCATATCGATATTCAAAGTAGCTTTCATAATCAACTCTGATGGTATAGCTTCCATTATGATTATCACGATAATAATTTAGATTATTTTCACTATCACGAGAATAAATATCTACTGGGGTACCATCTTCATTTAACACAACCTCAAATGCATTCCAATTCCATGGATTTCTGCTATTACCAGTACGAATTGGTCTTAAAGCAAAGAAGTATGTTGGGTTCTGTTGATAACGATTATATAACTTATCTAAGTTACTAGAAATCATACTTTGAGTATAGCCGTATTGCTCTCTAAATTCTTTTTCAAGTTCACCAAGATAACCGCTATATTTTTTATCAGGTTCATCGATAATATCACCAGAATTAACTAGTGGTTTAATTATTGATTTACCTTCAACTTGATAGATATTGTTTTTCTTTTCATATTCTACCAACTCATTATATTCTTGAGGAGTAATACTAATTAAATCACAACCTACTGCATATGTATCTTCTTTTACATAATAGTAAGTTTCTTCGATGTTGCCAGCAACTGTATAGTCAAATTTAGATTCGACTTGAGTATATTTTAGTTGAACACGTGGACGATTCGCATCTGTAAAATATGCTAAATTATAATTACTTTCATTTAATCGAGAATCTTTTGTTCCATCCCAAAATCCCGTACCCTCAAATACTTCTAATTTTGGTAAGACATATGAATAGTGAACATCTTGGAAACCATTTGGAAAATCTGAATAATTAACGTGATTTTTATTATCTACAATTGGTTCAAATATACCAAATAAAACAATAATTAAAATTAAGAAGAATCCGACAACAGAGGATTTATTTTTAACAAATCTTCTTAAGCAATCTCTTAAATAAGATACTTGCTTAGTTTCAAATTTTGTATCATGAATTCTTTCTTCATTATGAGCGAATTTAAATTTATCTTTTCTATTAGCAACTACATTATCACTAGAAGAAGTAATAATTTCATTTTTTATATTATTTTCCATAATTATTTTCTTCCTCCCATTCTGATACGTGGATCAACAAAGCTATAAGATATATCAACCAACAATCCACCTACTAAGCCTATTGCAATATAGAACATAGAAACAAATTGGAACAAGTCATAGTCACGAGTATTAATTGAATCTAAGAACAATGATCCAACTCCATTAACCTGGAATATAGTCTCAATAATAATTGAACCGCTCAAAACAGATAAAACTTCTCCTAATATCATTGGGAAAATTGGAACCAATGAATTTCTAAATGCATGACGAACAGTAGCTTGAGTTCTACTTAAGCCTTTAGTTCTAGCCAATAACATAAAGTCTGAAGTAAGTACTTCTGTTAATTCTGCTCTAGTATATCTTGAATAACCAGCAATTGATCCTAAAGACATAGAAATAACTGGTAGAATCATCGATTTAATCATTCCTGGATTAAACCAAGAGCCAGCTTCTTCAATTCCCATGACCATTGGATCTAGCCATTTTAAACGATATGCAAAAATTAATTGCAATAAGAATGCATAAACAAAGCTTGGAACGGAAATCAGTAGCATAACAACAACAGATAAGAAATAATCTTCCCATTTATTTTTCTTTAATGCCATGAACATACCTAAAGCCAAACCAATAGGAATTGATACTATCATTGAATAAACATTAATCAATATTGTTGCTGGAAGTTTTCTTCCTAAAATATCAGAAGGTGATTGGAAATAATAAGATCCTTTCCAAGCATATCCCCATCTAGATAATTCTCTTCCGCTTTCATCAACACCTGGAGCAAAAATGTTTTTAACATATGCAAATAATTGTTGAATAATTGGTGTACGGTGATATTCGCCATCTTTACCTAAATATTCTCTTCCTAAAGCCTCTTGGGTTTTATGAAAAATAGCCTCTTTATCTGAGCCCGGTTCTCCAGGAATAGATATTGGTAACAATCTTATAAGAACAAAGCATATTATAAAAATTACTAAAAACGTAAAAATCATTAGGGCAAGTCTTTTGGCGATGTAAATTAAATTTTCTTTTAAGTCTTTCATACGTTCTCCTAAAGATATCTAAAGACCAAAACAGTTAGCATGTGCCTCCCATTTTGGTCTAGTGTAAGTTTTTTAAATTACTAAACTATTGTTCGTAACGAGTTGGATCCCAGTCTTTTCCGCCGATTAAAGAGTTCCATTCTTTATTATTATACTTAAATTCTAAGTATCTAATTCCACCATAACCAATTAAGTTGATGTAAGTAGAACTACCATTTTCACATTTAAACGAAGTAAGTGATGCAGTGCCACGAGCAACAAGAGGTACAGCTTCAAATCTTGATAATATTCCTGCTTCAAGTCCAGCTAATATATTCAATTTTTTGTTGTGAATATCATTATATTCTTGAATATATAGTGGGTCATCTGCGCCTTCATAATCATCACTATCTGGATCTGGTTCAATTAAATCAACAGTCAATTGTTTGAACCAGTCATGGTATGTCTTTGTAGTTAATTGTCCATCTCCTTCACTATCGATTGAGATAGAAACTTTATCTTGTTTTCCTTTAAAGCCGTATTCACAGCAAGAAGCAAATGTTGTATCACAATAGACTTGCATTAATCCATAAGGATTTGTAGCAGCTCCGCCCCATGTTGAGAAAATCATATCATATTTTCCTTCTTGAGCAGTGTTGTAATAGTCTTCATCTTGACGCATATCAAGTTTGAAATCAATTGATAAATCAGGGAATCCATCATTTCTTAATTTAGCAACCGCAGCTTCGATAACTCTATTGAAAGAATCACTAATGAAAGTTGTCATTGCTTTAGTTGTATCTCTTTCTTTATCATAAACTAAGATTTCTAATCCGATAGTCTTACCTGAAGTAATATGAGGTACGCTGTCACCAGCAGTTAATTCTTCTTTTAAACCTTTAGCAACATAATATGTAGCCATATTGAAGTTATATCCATTTAAGTTGTTAGCAAGTGCAGTTCCAACAAATGAATCTGGATCTTCACTATCATAAGGGTTTCCACCTAAAGCACCATATACTTTGCCATAAACGCTTCTACCTTGAGCCGTATCACGATACATTTCACCAGTTTCTGAATTTGTTAAGTATAAATCATTTAATAATCCAGTGAAAGCCTTTGATCCAGCTGTAGTATTAGCCGCAAAACTATTTCTGTCAAGAGCTAAAGATAAACCTTTACGGAAATTAGTATTTGCCAATACAGTTTTATCTGTGCTACCAAGACTATTAGCATTTAAAGCATTACGATCAGAGTTAAATGAGATCTTTTGTGTATATGATTCATATGTAGTTGTTAATCTTGAAGAGTTACCATATGTAGCCATATCATCTTTAGTTAATTCCCAGTCATCTAACTTACCAGCTAAGAATTGTTGTTTGACGTTATTTTGATCAGCAATAATTGAGGTTCTAATAGATGTCATTTGGAATTGATCTTCGTGATTGCCATCACTATAACCATACCATTTATCATTTTTACTCATGACAATGGTTTTTCCTTCTTCAAATGTTGTTAACTTATATGGACCATAAGACATATAGTTATTAACAGAAGCAGTTCCGTATTTTGATTGAGACAATTTATCATTAGTCTTTTGTGTCAATTTGTCATAGAGATCAACTTTTACAATCCAGTTACCTGTTAAGGAGAACTTTAAATCCAAAGTTGATATTTTTTTACTTAAATATAAACGAATCTTATAATCATCGACTTTTTTGATACCGACATCTTCAAAAGATACTGCGTCATTATTATATACTTTACCAAATAAAGGTAATTTCCATGACCAAGAAGGATCATAACCACTTCTTGTGAGTTCTCTAATAAAGGTTACTAAGTCTTTTTGTAAAGCATCTGAAGAATAAGCTTCACGTTTTCCTTCAGCAACAGAAGAATCATCTTTAGTTTTTCTAACTAATACTTCGTGTTCATCAAAATTATAAATAGAAATATTAGCTTGTTCATCTGATAATTCTCCACCTTCTTTTGTAAACATTTCTGACGTTACATCAGATGGTTTTTCTACTTTGCCCCAGATTTTATCATTAGCATCGGTTTTTACATATTGCCATAAATAATAAGCACAAGCATCAGTGATTCTTTGTGCTGCTAATTCAGCAGCATCAGATAAAGATGAGGATCTATTATTTAAAACAGTATAGAAATTGATACCAGCTCCATCAGAGTCACTAAATATTGAATCACCAAATGGTGTTGGTGCACCTAAATTGATATAATAGTTACTTGAGTTAACTGTGAACTTATCTGATGTTTTGAATTCACCAGTATCAGTATCAATATATGAAAATAATGGTTCAAATGTAGTTCTTCCTTGTTTGAAGTATCTTTCAGCATTACATAAACTTAAAGATGAACTATAATAAGAGTCAGCACGATAATTAACAAGTTTAGGATTTAATTGTCTTTCCATACTTTCAACATAGTCTGTTGCCGTAATTGGAGTACCATCTTGCCATACCGCATTTTTATTTAATTCGATTTCCCAGATATATCCACTCTTAATGTTAGTAAGATATCCGTATTTTTGTCTTTCCTCATCACTGAGGTCAATGTCGGTTGAAACATCAACTGGCATGCTAGCAGCCATTTCTGGAATAATTTTATAACCATCACGATTTTCATTGAAAATCAAGTCATACAATCCCATTTCTGTGAAACCTTGTATATAACTCTGCTCGCTTGTCTCCCAGTTCAAAACTGACCATTTTGATGGGCTAGTTGATAAGTAAGTGTTGTAAGTGTATCCGTCTGGATCTTCAACATTTGCTGCTTTATTACAAGCTACGAGAATCATACTTCCAGTTAACGCAAAAACTAAACCTATGAATTTTTTGCATTCTTTTTTCATATTCATCCTCCTAAAAAACAATAATATCCTTTGTGACCAAGGGATTTTAAAACATATTGTTATTAATATAATAATGATTTTTCACATAATATCAAGAATTTTTAATTGATTATTATAATTTCCTTGTTTATAAAAATTCTATTCATTTATATTCATAAAAATATCATAATTTAGTTAAAAATAACTCTTATATTTTCGTCCCATAATCTATCATATCCAAAAAAGAAATAAAAAATACAAAACAATTGTAATTTATTCTACACTGCTATAAACTAAAACTGCATTCTGAGTAGTTAGCAAGCGTCAAGTGCCACATTTATCGGAGAATAATGTGGACGAACCTTTTATTTAAGGGCGGTTTACTAGCGCGTCCGCGGATTATTTTTTTGCGGACCTCGGTTAAGGAGGTCTTTTTTATGGATAAAATTAAGAATGGTTTTTCTAAATTATGGAAAAACAAGTTTATAATATTTGCAATTTTATTAGTCTCATGGGGATTAGGATTTTTTATTGGAAGCGAAATCAACTATTTTAGTTCCACTTGTTATTGTGATTTTACCACTTCAGTAGAAATTGATTCTAGCGAACTTTTATCAAAAGAAAACTTACAAAAGATATACATAGATAGTATAAGTTTTGATGGTACTAAAAGTAATTATGGTGAAATAGATATTTCTAAATTAGTTGAAAAAAAGGGAATTTACATCACAAAATTAAATGAAGATGAGTATAGATTAACTACATACATGCAATATTATAGCAATTTCTTTATAAAAGCATCCTCATCAGTTTCCACTAGAGCCAAAGTTTTTGTTCGCGATGTTTTAGAGATATCTTTAGGGCGTGAAAATATCACTTTTAAAAATCAAAATTATATACTTATCAATCCATATAAGCTAAAAGAAGAAAACTTTGCTTTTATTTTTATGACTATTTGCACTATAATTTCTTCTATTCTTATTTTCTTTATTAATTTTAAGCAAAGAGAATCTATTTATAATAATGATGATATTTTTAAGACCCCATTTCATAAAAAATACTGGGTTAGCAGTAGCAAATTTTTAACAAGTGTTAAGAATTTAACGACATTTGCTATGATGGTCGCCTTGTTGCTAGTATCAAAATTATTAGTTCTTCCGAGTGGATTTGGAACACTAGGATTATCATTAGGATTTATCTTCATCTCTATAACTGGGATGATGTATGGACCGACAGCAGGAATCTTGATTGGATTTATTTCTGATGTATTAGGGCATTTTCTTTTTAATAGAACTGGCACTCCATTTTTCTTTGGGTATACCATACAAGCTATGTTAGCAGGCTTTAGTTATGGAATATTTTTATATAAAACAAAAATAACCTTTTTTAAAGTTTTTCTTAATCGTCTTTTTGTAAATATCATTTGTAATGTAGTCATCGGTTCACTATGTTGGGGAATAATAATGAATTACACTAATTACCAAACAATGGGATATATGTTGTTAATTTCCTTACCTAAAAATCTTACTTATCTCATCCCCCAATCAATCATATTATATTTGATTATTAGATCCTTAGTGCCTATAATCAGTAGGTACGGATTTATTAATTCAAAAATTGCAAGCAATATAACACTTTTTTAAATAATTGTGATAATATATAAACATCCAAGAGGAAAATATTATGAACAAAGTAAAAATTATTATTGATTCTACTGCCGATTTAGAGCCTGAATATATAAAGGAACACGACATCACTATTACTCCATTAACAGTTAATTTTAATAACAATTCATATAGAGATGGTATTGATATTGATGTTCCAGCATTATACAAAATAGTTAAAGAAACAAATACGCTACCTAAAACATCAGCCGTTTCAGTAAGTGACTTAATTGAAACATTTAAAAAATATATCGATGAAGGATACGATATACTTTATACGGGAATCTCTTCTAAGATGTCTTCATCTCATAATAATGCCGTACTTGCTAGCAAAGAATTCCCTGAAGGTAGGGTTTTTGTATATGATTCTTACAACCTTTCAACTGGAATTGGCTTGCAAGTATTAAAAGCGGTAAAACTTAGAGATGCTGGTAAATCCGCCGCTGAAATTAAAGAGTATCTTGACAGCATCACTTTAAAAGTAAGATCTCAATTTTTAATAGAGAAACTCGATTTTCTTTATAAAGGCGGTAGATGTTCATCACTCTCTTATTTTTTCGGAAGAGGTTTTCATATCAAGCCTATCATAAGTGTTAGAAATGGAAGCATGTCAATATTAAAAAAGCCAATCGGTAAAACTTTAAATGCTTGTAACGCTTTATTAGATATTGTAAAAGCCGATTTAAATAATATCGACCCTGATTGTATAATGATAACATCTTCTATCGCTCCTGAATCAGAAAAGTATTTATATGAGCAATTATCTAAATTAGTAAATCCAAGCCAAATAATGATTACTCATGCTGGATGTGTGATTTCATCTCACTGCGGTCCAGGAACAATTGGTATCTTATATATTTTAAAATAAAAGAATCGAGTAGAGAGTGAAAACTAATGTTTTCCGCTCCCTCTCACACCACCCTACG
>CABUOQ010000022.1 GCA_902493275.1 uncultured Bacillota bacterium
ACCTTAATCGTCATTTTAGCGTCGAAAGTAAAAAAATAGGAGGACAAAATCATGCCAAAAATGAAATCCAAAAAAGCTTTAACTAAAAGAGTTAAAGTTACTGGTAGTGGGCAATTAAAGAGACATTCAGCCTACATCTCTCACTTATCCCACAACAAATCACACAAGCAAATTCGTCAATTAAGAAAGGCTAGTATGGTATCAAAGTCAGACTACAAGAGAGTCAAAGACTTGATCCAACAATAAGGAGGTAATACACATGAGAGTTAAAGGTGGAACTGTTACACTTGCAAGAAGAAAAAAGACTTTAAAAAGAGCTAAAGGTTACTTCGGTTCAAAGCATCTTTTATACAAAACCGCTCACGAACAAGTAATGCACTCCTTACATTATGCTTACGTATCACGTCGCACAATTAAAAGAGACTACAGAAAATTATGGATTGTTCGTATCAATGCTGCATGCCGTCAATATGATATGAATTATTCAACCTTAATGCATGGATTAAAACTTGCTGGTATCAATATGAATAGAAAAATGATTTCTGAATTAGCTATCACTGATGAAGAAGCATTTAAAGTTCTTGTTGAAAGTGCTAAAAAAGCATTAACAAAATAATAAAAGTTTATCTAAAAAATTAAGAATAAGACGTGACATAAATGCTACGTCTTTTCTATTACTCAATTAATGTAACAACAAATCTGTTACTTATATAATTAACATAAGTCATCGGAGGACTGACCGCCGCAGCGGTCGGGTATAAATTTACCCATAGTCGATAAGATGTCGAGTGCGCTCGGTTATTTTATAATAATCGGGCGCATTTTTATTAAAGATATCCTTTAAAAATTTATTCTTAATAAGAGTAATAAAAAGCATCTTAAAAGTAAATATATATGAATAGTGAGGTTATAAGTTTATGAGAATTCAGCTTTCTGATCATTTCACATTTAAAAAATTAATAAAATTCGTTCTTCCATCTATCTTTATGATGATTGTAACATCCATTTATGGTGTTATCGATGGTTTGTTCGTCTCTAATTTTGTTGGAAAGACTCCATTTGCAGCTATAAATCTCATCATGCCTTTTGTTATGATTTTAGGTGGAGTTGGTTTTATGCTTGGAACTGGTGGCACAGCCCTTGTTTCTAAAATCATGGGCGAAGGTGACACTAAAAAAGCTAATCAAGTGTTTTCAATGATAATTATAGCAACCTTAATTATTGGTATTGCATTAACAGCATTGGGTCAAACTTTTATGCGACCAGTTGCCAAACTGCTTGGTGCAAGTGAAAGTATGATTGATTATAGCGTATTATATGGAAGAATTACAGTTGGTTTTACCATTGCATTTATGATGCAAAATGTCTTTCAAAGTTTCTTAGTTGCAGCTGAAAAACCTAAAATTGGTCTTGCGGTAACGATTATAGCTGGATGCACCAATATCGCATTAGATGCATTATTCGTCGCGGTTTTTAAGTGGGGTATTGTCGGTGCTGCGATAGCCACTGGCATTGGCCAATTATTAGGTGGAATAATTCCTTTAATATTCTTTTTACGTAAAAACAATAGTTTATTACAGCTAGAAAAAACTAAGATTGAAATAAAACCGATAATAAGAGCATGCGGAAATGGTTCATCCGAACTTTTAACGAATGTTGCATCATCAATTGTTAGCATGTTATACAATCTTCAATTAATGGATTTTTTCGGAGAAGATGGCGTTTCAGCATATGGCGTTTTAATGTATGTCCAACTCGTTTTTGTAGCAATTGAAATCGGTTATTCAATTGGTAGTGCCCCTATTATCAGTTACAATTACGGAGCAAATAACAAAGTTGAACTTAAAAACGTCTTCAAAAAAAGCATAATTTGCATGAGTGTTTCTGGCATAGTTTTAAGTGTTATGGCTCAAATTCTAGCTATTCCACTTTCCAAATTGTTTGTCGGATATGATGAAGCATTATTTAACCTTACTGTGCATGCTTTTAGATTATATTCTTTCTCATACATATTTTCAGGAATTACAATTTATTCTTCTGGATTTTTTACATCACTCAACAATGGAGTTATTTCAGCTATAATTTCATTTTTACGTGCGCTTATATTCCAAATTATATTTGTGTTATTATTACCGATAATATTTGGGGTAGATGGAATATGGTGGGCAATGTTTGCAACCGAAGTTTGTGCGGTTATCGTCTCAATTTTCTTTTTCATCACAAAGTATAAAAAATATGGATATGCTTAATTATATTTAAACAAAAAGCAGTTTTACTCTTTGTTTTTTTGTTTACTTTTTTTGATTGCATTAATAAATAATTCTAATAACTTATCAAACAAAGTATCTCCTTGTTCCACTCTTAGAATTTGGGCTGATTCATTATCAATTAAGATAAAAGCAATCGGTGATATATTTACTCCACCTAATGTACCGCCCCCAAAGGGAAGTTCATCTTCATTTTCAACAAGATTATTAGTGATAATTTTATTATTTTTTGTTTCAAACTCACTTCCCCCTACACCAAACCCAAAACTAATTCTACTCAAAGGAATTAATGTTCTATTATCATCAACTTTCACTGGTGTCCCCACTACTTTTGATGAATCAACTAACATATTTATACTTTGAAGTGATTGTCCTAGCATCGCATTAAATTTATGTTCTTTCATAATTTTTTCCTTTCAACAATGATAAAACTAAAGTTATTAAATTTATTTTAAACTTCAAATAAATATCAAATTTATTTTGTGCATTTTCTTGATATGCAAACTTAAAATTTTCAATTTTATTTTTGATTTTAAAAAATATATAAGGATAAATGAAATTTAACGTGCTTAAAAAATTATTATGTAAAATATAATTATTAACTTTTGTATCAAGACACACCCTAGCATTTAAAATTTTTACCGCATTAAATGTTTGAGCTTCTTGTTTATGTTTAGCTTTAGATTCTGAAAGAAATCGATTCAAGTTTTTAGCTATAAAATATTGGTATTTATTTTCTTTAAGATAAAAAATTGGTAATTTAAATAGCTTCACTATCAATCTTCTTTCATTTAATGATACCTCAATAAAAACATTGCTTATAAGTATCAAAATGGCTATAAAAATTATGACAATATATCTCATATAATTATTTTGTGCATAACTAATAATATTAATACAAACAAAAAATCTACATCGAATATGTAGATTTTTTACTATTAAAAGCGATAATTAGTCTTGATCATTTTCTTCTTGATTTTCATAATCATCATCACGATAATCAAGATCTTTAGAATATTCACCTGGTTGAGGGAATTGATAAGTTGGGACTCCCATCATTCCATCGTTATTGTTTTGATGTTGATTTTGTCTATTTCTATTTTTGCTCATAAAGCACCTCCGAAGAGTATTTTGTCCATAAATTTAAATTTTATAACAAATCAGAAAATTCTTCTTTCTCATCATCATTGATGATTATAGTTTCAACATTATTTGCGCATTCGCTAACTAAATCTAAATAATTAAATTTTGCTTCATATTCTAATACTTTTTCAAGATTTGGCGCGGTTGTTGGATCTTTTACTTCAAATATAGTGCAACAATCCTCATATGGGCGAATAGAAATATCGTAAGTTTGAATACGACGTGATATTTTAATAATATCTATTTTATCTATTACATCTAATGGTCTAATAACTGGTAAAGATGAAACCTTTTCAATGACTTGAATAGATTTTAAGGTTTGAGAGGCAACTTGCCCAATGGACTCTCCATTAGCAATAACTAAGTCATTATGATTCTTAGCAATTATACAGGCAATTCTATACATCATTCGTCGCATAATCGTTATCGCATATGAGACAGGAACATGACGATATATCTCTTCTTGTAATTTAGTAAATGGCACCACGTATAACTTAATTGATTCTTGATAATTATTCAAAGTTTTCAAAATATCTTTTATCTTATCGATAACTCCAGAGGATGTATATGGTGGAGAAGCAAAATGAATACATTCAATTTTTATTCCTCGTTTCATCATTAAATACGTGGCAACTGGTGAATCGATTCCACCAGAAAGCATCATAAGAGCTTTTCCCCCTATTCCGAGAGGATAACCACCTTGTCCTAATTCTTCTTTAGTAAAAATATAGGTGTCTTTTTCTCGAATAGTAATTGAAATTAATAGCTCTGGATTATGAACATCAACTTTATAATCCGTATTTTTTAAAATCTCACCCGCGACGAGACGATTTATATCATCGGAGTGATATGGAAAAGACTTATCTGCTCTTTTAGTCTTAATTTTAAACGTACTTTTACCTTCCTCTTGAGCCAAATTTAAACATAGTTTTTTTATTTGCTCTAAATCATTATCAGTACGAAAAACAGGAGATATCGAATATAATCCTGACACATCTAACAAGCGATTTCTGACTTTAAAATAATCTTCACCATTAAGATGAATATAAGTATGATCATGTTTTATTTCAAAATAAAGTTTGTCAAATTTTTTTAAAGCATGTTTGATATTTTTACCTAATAGGCGAATAAAATCACCCTTGTTTTTTCCTTTTGTAGATAATTCACCATATCTAACCATGATAATATTTGCTTGCATTCTTACTTCTCCTTGCCATCAAAATTTATTTAATACTATTTATTATATTTTTTAATTCTTTAATAAACACATCTATTTCTTCTAATGTATTTTCATAAGAAAAAGATATTCTTAAGGAATTAGCGCTTATCCAATCGGACTTATCCATAGCCCTTAAAACATATGAATCAGAATTTTTCTTAGATGAACATGCCGATTTGGTTGAAACATATATTTCGCGATTAGATAGAGCCTCGGCCACGACTGAACCCTTTTTGCTACATGAAAAAGAAATGATATACGGGGAACACTTTTCATTAGAATTTAATATTACCCCCGGAACTTCATTTAATTTATTCACTAAATATAAATTTAAATTTTTTACATATTTATATCTTTCATACTGCTTGTCAAAAGCAATTCTAAGTGCTTTAGCTAGTGCTATTTCTCCTGGAACGTTTGTGGTTCCAGAACGCATATTATATTGATGTCCCCCACCATTTATTTGAGGAATTAAATCAACACTTTTTCTTTTAATTAAAATACCTGAAGATTTAAAGGAATTTATCTTATGGCCAGATAAAGAAATCAAATCAACATCGCTATAATCTATATCAATCTTACCAATTGCCTGTGTGGCATCACTATGAAAATATATTTTAGGATATTTTTTTATTGACGAAGCGATTTCGCTGATTGGTTGAATTGCTCCAGTTTCATTATTAACCGCCATGATAGAAACCAAAATTGTATTATCTTTAATTGCTGAAATCACCTTATCACAAGAAATAACTCCATTTTCATCTGGTAAAAGATAGGTAACTTCAAACCCATAAAGTTCTTCTAATTGCTTACATGTATTAATAACCGATAGATGTTCTATCGCCGTTGTAATAATATGTTTCCCACGATTTTGATATCTAAAAGCCACTCCTTTTATCGCCAAATTATTAGACTCACTAGCTCCTGAAGTAAATATTATTTCTTCTTCACTCGCATTAAAAAAACTGGCTGCTTGCTCTCGTGCTTTTTTTTCAATTTGTGAAGCTAACATTCCTTCTTTATGCGTAGATGATGAATTAGCAAAAAATTGCTTAGTAGCAATATTAAAACTATTCAAAACCTCATCATTGATTTTTGTTGTAGCAGCATTATCAAAATAAATCATTTACAATCACCTATAATATCGTATGTAATACTTTTTTTATAAAATGGATTATTTTCCCGTCTCCGGGAGATTTTTCTTTATAACATTAAGCGATTCATCCCAAGCACGAATAAAATCACCTTCGAAGAATGCTTTTTCTGCTTTTAATATTCCTGTTCTTGCATCATAGAAGCCCTCTTTAAAAACATTCGCGCGAACTATAGATTCTTCGGCTTTCTTCGCCTCATCGGTTAAATTTTTCATTTGTTCAGTGATTAATTTAATATTATCTTTTAATGGAATTAGATTTTGTTTAATGCTTTCAACATCTATCGGAAGTCTTTGAGCGATTTCTCCAATTTGATTAATATAAGCATATGATTGATTAAATACACTTTTAAATCTACTAAATAAATCATTGACATTTATCTGTCTTAATTCGCTCTCATAATCTTTCAAAATAATATAGGCATCAGCAATATATTTATACGCTTCTTCAACATTGACTTTTAAAGATGATAAATATGTATGAACTCCCGTTATATCATTATTTATAACATCCATCGCATCAGATAGATCTCGTAGTCTTTTTGATAGATTAGAATAAGGTTGTTGACTTGAAGAATGGACATAATTATCTAACGTTCTTTTTATCGTTCCTAAATTATTAATATCGTTTTGTATTTTTTCTAGATCGTCCATAGAGGTGTCTTTTAAAATATATGTTCCTTTATAATTAGGAATAAGTCTTTTTAACTTTATGAACTTATTTTCTATCTCATAAGATCCATTATATATTTTGTCATAATTTAGATTGAAATATTCTTTTGATTTAACTTCATCATCAAAGTCCTTCGCCATTTTGATTATGGCATCTCTTATTTGAAATAACTCATATTCAACATTTTTAGATTGAAAATTTACTAGGCGCACTTTAATGTTTTCCAAAGTCGAATTAAAATACTCTAAGCTTGATTGAACCTTTAAATGGTGTAGAGGATAACCTTTATTTGTAAGATCATTATACGTATTTTGTAAATCAACGATGCTATTAGGAATAACAACATATGTTAAAGTTACTAATTTAGGTAAAATATCTATCGCTTTATCTAAAGCTTCGATGACCTTTTCAATTTCAGGGAATTTTTCTTTCGATTCTTCATAATGTGCCGCGGACAACAATTTCTCTGAATCGATAAAATATTGTTCCAGTTTATCAAAGACCGCAGTAAAAGAACTTTCAATATATTTTAATTCATTTTTTTTCGAATCAAATCTCTCTCTAATCTCTCTAAATTGACGTCTATATCTTAATATTTCTTGACGATTTTCTTCATCTACATTGACAATTTGGCTTAAAGAGTCGGCTAGCTTATCATATTGTATTTCAAGTTTATTAACGCTCTCTTTAGCAACTTCTATCTGTTCTTTAACATTTTTATATTTTTTATCAGTCAAAAGACGATTCAACTCATTTATAGCGCTATGAGCTACAGCATCTTCTTGACTCATTATTTTTTTATATGCGTCATTATTAATCGCATAAATATGTTCATATTCGATATTAGCTTGAGCAATTGAATTTACTCTTTTTAATTCATCATATAATTGAACAGAAAGTAAATTATGAATTTTATCATATCTTTTTATAATTTCATTTACATGTTTTTTAATATGAATATTACGTGAAAATATCACATAAATTATTATTCCAATTACAACCACACCAATGGCGATGGAAATTGCAATAATTATATTTTTACTATCAATATTCAAATTAATCATATGTCTTCCTCCATATATACAAACTACTAAAATACTTAGTTAACTCATTTTGAGTATAACATTTATTTAATAAATATTAAATAATCGCTTATTATTTTTTGAAATCTCCATCTAATAAAATTTTATAACGACATATTATTTTTCTAATTGACAAAAATTGTCTTTATTTTCATTCATATATTTTATTCTTACTCATTAGTTTTTAGTATTTTCATATCGCTGAACCAGTTTTTTAACAATTATTCACTCATCATAAATTTATAGTAAAAAATATGAATTTTAAGGTGTTTTTTGTTGACAATAAATGAATAATTATTATAAGATTATAAAGCATGTGATGTAGCTTATAGATACACCCTGTCCGACGAGCGTCATAAAAAGTAGTCAAGCTAAATAGACGAAGACGTTTCACCCGAGGCAATGGAATCTATACCTATAACTTTATCATGCGATAAAGAAAGGAGAAAAAAACATGTCAAGATATACTGGACCTTCTTGGAAGATATCACGTCGTTTAGGTTATTCAACTCTTGAAACTGGTGTTGAACTCAAAAAGAGAGCTTATGGACCTGGACCACACGCTAAAGACAAAAAGAAAAAGCCATCTGAATATGGTAAACAATTAATGGAAAAGCAAAAATTAAGAGAAACATATGGAGTTTCAGAAAGACAATTCCAACGTTTATTCTTAAAAGCTAAATCAACTAAAGATGCTGTTACTGGTGTTGTATTTATGCAAATTCTCGAATCAAGATTAGATAACCTTACATATCGTATGGGATTTGCTAGAACTAGAAGACAAGCTAGACAATTAGTTAACCATGGTCACATTCTTGTAAATGGTAAAAAAGTTGATATCCCAAGTTATTTAGTCAATGTTGGTGATGAAATTTCAGTTAAAGAAGCAAGCAAAAATTTAGTTATTGTTAAAGCTTCACTTGAAAGTATGACAAATGTCGTCGCTTATGTTAATGTCGATAAAGAAAAAGTTTCTGGTAAATTTATTAGATTACCTGAAAGAAATGAATTATCAAGAGACATTGATGAATCACAAATCGTTGAATTCTATAACAGAAAGTTATAATCCAATCATAATTTTACCCCTGAAGTTTATCGAAGGGGTTTTTATTTTATAAAAAAACTAAGTGATTAAATATTATTCGCTTAGTTTTTTATTAGCACATAATTTTAGTACAAAAAAAATCACCATAATGGTGATTGAAAACTCTAATAAGATTTTCTGCGAGCCATCTCTGACTTCATCTTACGACGAAGACCTGGTTTTAAATAGAATTCTCTTTTGCGAGCTTCTGCTAAAATACCAGCTTTATTGACTTGTCTTTTAAATCTGCGAAGTGCATCATCGAGTGATTCATTTTCACGAACGTTTGTTTTTGGCATTAAATTTCACCCCTTCTTCGTGTATATTCGTTTTCAACAATGCTAATTATAGTGAACTTTGTTTTTATTTTCAACATTATGTTTACTTTTTTTCGACATTATTTTAATTTTATTGAACTCAGCGTTAAAAATCAGGAATTCTTTAAACTAAAATAGCATATAATTATTACATTTTATTTTCATCTAGCAAAATAAATAAAATGTGATATACTATTGTTATGGAATATTTTGTCGATTTATTTAGTAAAATTGTAAATTATGTTGCTGAGATGGTAATCTATACTTTAGATATCATCGGCATTTTAATAATTTTAATTGGCGCTATTAAATCTATTTATTTAGTATTCCTTGATTTAATCAAAAAGAAACATCATAACGTTAAAATCAGTCTAGCCAATTCATTAGCTCTGGGATTAGAGTTTAAAATGGGTGCTGAAATTATTAAAACGGTCATTGTAAGAGATCTACAAGAATTACTTATCTTAGGAATAATTATTTTATTACGTGCAGTTTTAGCTGTAATGATTCACTGGGAAATCAAAGTAGAACGTAAAGATGAAGCTGAAGCTTTCATTATTGAATCAAATAATAAAGCCCCAAAAGATGAAAATTCATCTAATTAAAAACTTAAGCATTAAATATTAATTTTTTTATAAAAGCAAGCTATAATATTTCTATGAGTTATGTCCCTTTGAATATTTATTCTGGATATTCGTTTTTATCTTCGACGTTAAAGGTCAAAGACATTTTCAATGTTTGCAATAAATTCAACTACAATTATTTTGGAATTGCCGATTTAAACGTTATGCATAGCTATAGCGAAATAGAATCATCTGCTAATTCTTCTAGTATTCATCCTATTTATGGGGCAAGTTTTTATTATCTTTTAAATAATGAGCATCGTTTATTATTGTCTTGTTATATTATCAATCAAACCGGTTATTTAAATTTAATTAAAATAATTTCTAATTATCCTCAAGGCATCACTCTTTCTAATCTTAAGTCAATAGGTAAAGGATTAGTATGTGTATTATCCACATCAAAAAGCGAAGAATTTTTGCATTTATTACAAAATAACCAATTATCTTCTATATCTAAAGAATTACAGCAATTATCAGATTGCTTTGACGATTTTTTCTTTGGAATAGAAATATATACCCAACAAGAAATAAATATTGCAAATGAAATACGTAATTTTGCCGAATCACATTCATACAAATGTGTGGCTTTTAATAAGCATCTTTATATTCAAAAAACAGATGCTATTGGCTATGAAATTTTACAAGCGATAAAAAATAACACCAAACTTGAAAATAAAACTAGTACTGGTCCTTATTTTTTTATGAAAGAAGAAGCACTCGAAAGACTATACTCTTCTATCGAAATTGATAACAGCTATGATATTGCCTTAAAATGTAAAAAATTTACTTTAGATATACCTCGAGGCAAATTATTATCATATGACAAAGTATCAAATAAAAAAGAATACATTCGCAATTATTGTATTAATACTATAAAGAAAAGAAAACTTGATTTAGAAACATATTTAAAACGTGTTGATTATGAGCTTGATATTATTGAAAAAATGGGATTCTTAGACTATTTTCTAATAGTACAAGATTACGTTTTATACGCTAAAAAACAAAATATTCCCGTCGGTCCTGGTAGGGGCTCGTCGGCTGGTTCTTTAATATCTTATTTGCTTGATATAACTGAAGTTGACTCTTTAAAATACGATTTGCTTTTCGAAAGATTTTTGAATCCTAAGCGTACTTCAATGCCAGATATTGATATCGATTTTGCCGACTATCGGGTCAATGAAGTGATAGATTATATTAAAAATCGTTATGGAAGCAATCATTTTGCGCATATTATCACTTATCAAACTTTAGGTGCTAAAGGAGCTTTAAGAGATATTGGTCGTGTTTTTTCTTATGATAATCGCGATATAAATTATATTGCCAATACTATTAAAGGAAACTCATCATTTAAAGAAGCCTATTTTAATTCCCCGATGTTTAAAAGTGCCTGTGATGATGATTACTTTCTTCAAATAATTAAATTAGCTAAGAAAATTGAAGGTTTACCGCGCCAAGCTGGTATTCATGCTGCTGGAATAATTTTAAATGACACTCCTATAAATGATTCTTTACCAACAATTCAAACAGAAAATGGATTAATAACTCAATTTGATGCCTTATTTTTAGAAAAATTAGGATATTTAAAAATGGATATCTTAAGTTTAACTAATTTGTCATTAATCGAATCTATGGTAAACTACATTAAATCTAAATTTGATGATACATTCACCTTAAATAAAATTAGTTTTAATGATCAAAAAACTTTTAGCCTTTTAAATTTAGGTTTGACCGGAAGCATCTTTCAACTAGAATCATCAGGAATAACAAAAGCATTAAAGGAAGTAAAAGTTAATAGTTTTGATGATATTGTCGCTATACTCGCTCTTTACCGTCCAGGACCTATGGATAATATTCCTTTATATGCTAATAATAAAAACAAAAATGAAAAGATAACATATATTCATCCTATTCTAGAAAAAATATTAAAGAAAACATATGGAGTAATTATTTACCAAGAGCAAATAATGCAAATAACTCAACTAGTAGCGGGATTTGATCTTGGTAAAGCCGATTTATTCCGCCGCGCAATATCAAAAAAGGATGCCAGTACTTTACAAAATTTAAAGGATGATTTTATTAATGGGGCGCAAAAAAACAATATAAATAGTGATATTGCAATAGAGATATTTAATTTGATTTACAAATTTGCTAATTATGGTTTTAATAAATCTCATACCGTTTCATATGCAATCATCACTTACTATATGGCATATATAAAAGCCAATTACCCTCTGGCCTTTTTCGCTTCAATTTTAAATACTTCTTCTTTAAATGATGCCAAGAGTCAATCATTAAAAAAAGAAATGAATTATTTCAATATTAATCTATCTTTACCAACAATTAATAAATCTCAATATAACTTTGTTATTGATAATAATAATTTAATTATTCCTCTAAAAATGATTAAAGGACTAAATAAAGAAATAATTGAACAGATTATTGAAATTCAAAAAGAAAAGATATATTCGTTTGAAAATTTTATGAAAAAAGCTCATGAATATCAAATAAATAAAGAAGCTATTAGCGCTTTAGTAAATGCTGGATATTTCGATTGTATAAATCCTAACCGTCAAACCTTACGTTCAGCCATTCCTATTTATTTTTCTTACTATGAAAATATATTTAATGAAGGTATGCTTAATATAAATGAAATAGATGATTTACTACCAATTATTAAAGAAGAACCTATTGATAAATTAACTGATTACGACCTTGAAATTAAAACGCTGGGTATTCTATTATCTGGGTCGTTACTAGAATCATATAAATCATCTTTAAAAAGATTAAATATTCTTTCTATTAAAGAAAATATGGCAAATATGGATAATCATAATATAAAAATTGCTGGTGTTATAAATGACTTTAGGCATATCCAAACAAAGAAAAAAGAAGACATGATTATTTTAAATTTGCAAGATGATTCTCAAAATATTGAAGTTGTAATTTTCCCAAAAACTTTAAAACAATACTCATCTATTATTATAAATAACAAGGCCATAGTGGTTGAAGGTTATTTTAATAATCGTAATAATGAAATTTCTTTTATCGCTAATAAAATAACATCATTGGAGGAAGAAGTATGAAAAAATTAATTGTTATAGATGGTAACTCCCTATTATTTAGAGCGTATTATGCAACCTCATTCACTGGAAATATAATGCGCAGAAAAGATGGATTTCCAACTAATGCCATATTTGGCTTTGCAAATATGATGAATAAAATTATATCTTCTTTAAAAGAAGGAGATATGATTTTTGTCTCATTTGATACGGGTCATAAAACATTTCGCCATCAAGAAATGGAAGCCTATAAAGCTCAAAGAAAGCCAATAGAAGAAGATTTAGCTTTACAACTACCAATCGCTCGTGAACTATTAAAATGTTTAGGTATTTTCTATTTTGAATTAGATGGTTACGAAGGCGATGATATCGCTGGTACTGTCGCCAAAATTGGCAGTAAGATGAATTATGAAGTCAATATATATACATCAGATAAAGACTATCTTCAATTAATTGATGATCATATTTCAATTTATATGATTAAAAAGGGCCTTAGCGATATTCATATCATGAACGAATTAACTCTAAAAGAAGAAATGGGACTCACTCCTGATCAAATTCGAGATTATAAAGGATTAATGGGCGACCCAAGTGATAATATAAAAGGAATACCTGGAATAGGTGAAAAAACAGCTTTAAAGCTTATTCAAGCCCATGGAAGTTTAGAAAATATTATTGAATCTATGTCTAAAGAAAAATCAAAACTGGCCGAAAAAATTATTTCTAATAAAGATTTAGGAACTTTTTGTAAACATATCGCTACTATCGATATAAACGTTCCTATCAATTTTGATTGCGATGATCTTATTTATCAAGGATATGACTTTGAAGAGTTGTCATCATTTTATACAAAATACGAATTTTATTCATTATTAAAACGTCTTCATCCATCTGATTTAAGAAAAAAGACCAAAGATGAAATTGAAACTAAAATCTCAAAAGTTGAAGTGGAAGAAATCTCTTCGTTTAAACAAATTCCAGAAAGCATCAATACTATCTATATTGATTGTGATCAAAAAAATTATCATAATGGCAATATAAGTACCATTTTCTTAAGTGGTGGAGAAAAAGTATATTCGCTCAATGCTAATAAAGCTAGAAATGATGAAGCATTTATTAAATTTTTAAAAGACGAAAATAAAGAAAAGTATACTTTCGACTCTAAAGAATTAATAGTTTTATTATCTAGATTAGATCTTGAAATTAAAAATATCACTTTTGATTTACTTTTAGCCTCTTATTTACTTGATTCTTCATTAGATAATGACCCAGTTACAGTTGCCGCTTTCTTTGGCAAAAATATTTTAGTATCTGAACAAGTAAGTTTATTTAGCAATGAATCTTCAAAGGCAAATCTTACAAAAATAATTTCCGAAATTCATGATGATGTACTTTCAAAACTAGATGAAACTCACTCTAGCAAATTATATTTTGAGATGGAATTACCTTTAGCTGAAGTCTTAGCTAAAATGGAAATTGAAGGATTCCCATTAAATATTGAAGTTCTAGATAAAATTAATGAAAAATATGTTAATATATTAAATTCTTTAACATCGAAAATATTCGAAATTGCAAATTGCGAAATCAATCTCTCTTCGCCAAAACAAATGGCAAATCTTTTGTTTAATGTTTTAGGTTTACCATCTAATAAAAAGCAATCAACATCAATTGAAGTTCTAAATTCTTTAAAAGATAAACATCCTATTATTCCTCTTATTATCGAGCATCGTAAATATTCTAAGTTAGTTTCAACATATACCTCGGGATTAAAAGATTATATTTTTAAAGATGGAAAAATTCATGCACTTTTTAATCAAGCTTTAACCACTACGGGAAGACTATCATCTTCTGAGCCGAACTTACAAAATATTTCAGTTCGTGATGAAGAAGGAAAACTAATCCGTAAAGCCTTCTTTTATGAAGATGAAGATTATCTATTAATGTCATTAGATTATTCTCAAATTGAACTTCGTCTGCTCGCGCATATGTCTAATTGCCAATCACTGATAAATATATTTAATGATGGTCATGATATCCATTCTGAAACAGCGCGAAAAGTGTTTTCAGTTCCAGATGATCAAGAACTTCCTTCATCATTAAGAAGAAAAGCTAAAGCAGTTAATTTTGGTATAGTTTATGGCATTTCTGATTGGGGTTTAGCCGAACAAATTTCTTGTCCTGTTCAAGAAGCTAAAACTATCATCAATCAATTCTATTCTATATATCCTGAAATAAATACATATTTCAATAAGATAATTGACGATGCTGAAAAAAATGGTTATGTCACAACATTATTTGGAAGAAGAAGATACATTCCAGAACTAAATTCTGATAATTATCAAACTAGAGAATTTGGTAAAAGAGCTGCGATGAACGCTCCTATACAAGGATCTTCTGCTGATTTAATTAAAATGGCTATGATAAAAATCAATAAAGCCATTGAAGAAAAGCAGATGAAATCTAAAATAGTTTTACAGATTCACGATGAACTCATTTTCAAAGTTTTTAAAGATGAACAAGATGAATTATATCAGTTAACTAAAAATATTATGGAAAACATTTACCCATTATCAGTAAAATTAGAAGTAAATGGTAGCATCGCTAAAACTTGGTACGATGCAAAATAATAAGGAGTATTTTTATGCCAGAATTACCAGAAGTCGAAACCATTAAAAGCGCTTTAAAAAAACACCTATTAAATCGCAAAATTAAATATGTCGATGTTCTATATAAACGAATGATATTAACCCCACTAGATGATTTTATAAATAATTTACAAAATGTAACTATTTTAGATATAACTCGCAAAGGTAAGTATTTAATTTTTTTGTTAAGTAATAATCGTGTTTTGATTTCCCATTTGCGCATGGAAGGTAAATATCTATATTTTTCAGATGATCAGGAAAATACTATTCATGCCCGTGTAGTATTTCATCTTGATAACAATGAAAAAGTTATCTACGATGATTCGCGTTGCTTTGGAATAATGGAACTACATTATAAAGAAGATTATCTATCTGCGCAATGCTTAGCAAAATTAGGACCTGAACCTTTCGATTGTGATGGAGAATATCTTTTTAAGCAAATTAAAAGTAAACATAAAGAAATTAAATCAGTAATATTAGATCAAAGTATCCTTTCAGGGCTAGGAAATATCTACGCTGATGAAACTTTATTTGCCTGCAAAATAAATCCTTTCGCTCCAGCGAATTCTTTGAGTTTAAATGATTGTACGAATATTATTGAAAACGCTAGAAGAATATTACTCATGGCCATTAGTCGCGGTGGTTCAACCGTTTCTTCTTACCATCCAGAAAATGGGGTCGATGGCAAATTCCAAAATGAATTATTGGCTTATGGAAAAAGTGGCAAAAGTTGTTCCAATTGCGGACAAACATTGCTAAAAGACTTCTGTAATGGTCGAGGAACTGTCTATTGTCCACATTGCCAACATGTTTCAAAAAGAATTGGAATATATGGAAAAATTGCTTCTGGCAAATCAACTATTTGTCAATTCTTTGTCTCAAGAGGTTATAAGACTTTTTCTTGTGATAAATACATTAACAAATTATACAATGACTCATTGTTGCTAAAAAAAGGTGTTATCGATATTTTTGGTGAAGCGGTAATTAATGATGATGGGAAAATCTCTAAAGCCTATATCAAAAACCAAATTATCTTAAATTCACAAGTCAAAAAGCAACTCGAACAACTTATTCATCCTCTTGTAAAAAAAGGAATAGAAGAATTTATTCATCAAACTAAATTAGAGGAAATTGTCTTTATTGAAGTTCCCCTCTTGTTTGAAAGTAAATTCAATAAATTAGTTGATTATATTATCGGTGTTGATTCTTCTTATGAAATTCAAATTAGGAATCTTCTAAATCGCGGTAGCACTACACCACAAATTGACTTAGATTTAAATTCTTCCAACAAATTTGATAAATATGCCTCTAAATGCGATTATCTGATTCATAATAATGGATCGATAGATGATCTATATAATCAATGCAACATAATTTTAGATAAGATAAAAAAATCCTAATTGATTACCCCAAGAATTGTGCTTCGCTTCAGCACAATTTCTTTTTTTATAAAGAAACATAAGATAATATCCGCTTTTAATTCAAAATATACGATATCACCTATTTTATATGAATTATCTTCATCATAATAAAATTTATAATTAATTTGAGTTAAATATGAAACTAGTTCTTCGCTCAATCCACCTTGCGAAGAAATTAAATACGAAATTGTTATTGCCTCTTGCTCCATATCGTTTCTTATGAATACATATTGACTATAATCCATTAATAAAACCAAGCAAAGGAAAAAAATTGTTAACTTAATTTTCATTTATTTACCCGCAAAATAGAAATAGACAACAATGAAAATAAAGATGAACAATATAAAATTTATAGCGATGTCAACTCTATCGTAAAGCTTATCAAAATTATATTTTCGAGAAGCAATTTTTTCTAATAGATTATGAATTTTTACACTATCTACACCTTTTAAAGAATTATTGATGCTCAACTGATAACATAACATTAATGTTTCTTCAACTTCTGGATAGTGATATTTAATAATAAAGCTATTTATTATTTTCAAATCTTGATTTTTATATGCCTCTAATAAAGTATCAAAAGATGGATTATTATCTTTTATCGCTTTCTCCAATGCAGAAAAAGGTGTAAGCATATTTAGTTGCGATAAAAACTCTCCCAGTACTAAGAAAATATCATTTTGATTATTATTTTCATTATCTTTAATATTTTTCCAGGTATAGAAAACTACCGCGATATTACCTAAGATAAAAAGTATTAAAACTAAATTAGATAATGGATTAGCTAAAAATATTTCATACAAAATAACAAATAAATATTTATAAAGAATGACAAACCCTCCGGATAATAATATTTGATAAAGTGTATGTTTTATTAATGCACAAGATCCATCATAAAAAGAAGAAGTTGCATAGATTTTACTATAAAAATATAAGTATTTTAGATTGTCTGCATTTAAATTCTTTTTATTGTCCTTCACCATTTCTTCAAGAAGACAAAGCGGAAAATAATTATAATTATTTCTTAAAATATTTAGTTTACTGTTTTCATCTTTTGCTTCAATTAATAGCTTCTTATCTTCTCTATTTAAGGATTCAATTGCTTTATTAAGAAAATTTTCCTTATCGCTTTGATAAGCTAGATAGCTATTATAAATAAATAGATGAGCCGTTTTTTTGTTTCGCATGTTTTTAATAAATGTTTGAAATATTAATTTATACAATAAAATTCCCACAAAAACTAATACAATTATAATGATGGCACCTAATTTAAATGGAAATATAAATGCTATTTCTAAAGCTATTCCACCTAATAAAAGACCTAATTCTAGTTTTTTCATTTTCGCCTCCAATAAAAAACGATAAGCTTAAAATACGTTTTAATATCGACTTCTTATATTCAATTTTTACATAAACTTTATTAGCATTATTTTTATCAGACAAATTATCATTAAAATAATATGAAAAATTCAAATTGAACATTTCAAACTCTTCTAAATCAAAATTTGTTACAATGAGTTTTTTTATATTATCTTCAAATATTCTTCCATTAATTACATATGAATTATCATCAATATAAAGTGCAGTTTTTAAACAAATTTTAGATAAAAATATTACTTTTTGTTTTAGTAAATTGTCATCGTTATAATTTACTATTAAAAGATTTACAAAAAGAAACAATAATATTTTTTTCATTTAATTATCAATTCACTTTCATAATCTGACAATACTTCCTCTTCTTCAACATCTATATCTAAATATCTTATTAATTCATTATAAAAAACATCTATTGAGTAATAAATTCGATAATTACCTAATTCAATATAGAGATTCACGATAAAAGAGTTATTAAAATAAATTTTAGGAATAAAAATCTTTTCAGTTGATAAAAAATTGTTGTATTGATATTTAGCCATTTGAAAAGTCCCTATTTCATAATAATATTTATCTTTTAAGAAAATTTTTAAATGATTATCCTCGATGATATAATCTAAAGGGAATACATATCCCATATAATTATCATCATACTTTAAATATCGATAACTACCTAAATCTAACTTGATAATCAAATTTATATCTTTAATATCCAGTTTGCTTTCATTTGTGTTAATTTGATAAATTTTACTGATATCAATATATAAATTATTTATTTCATAATAATTTTCATAATAGGCAAATTCAATATATTTTTTATTAGGTATTATAATCTTGACATTTGTTCCAACGAGATAGAAACGATTATATATTAGATTATTATTCTTAGAAATAACTTCGCACTTATCATGATATAATATCTCTAAATAACCAATATTATTAACATTTCTTATTGTTAATTTTAAATGATTCGATTTAAAGATATCTAGATTAAATCTATAGATATATGGCTCTCTATTTCCGCCAATGAATTCAAAAAGCAATGAATCAGCAGCAAATACATATGTTTGGCATTTCTCAGCATAAATTGCAACACCAACTGAGTTATTATCTGATGTTACAATTTTTGCTGCAAAATCATCTTCATCGTATTTTATTGGCGAGATAATAAAGAACAAAGAACTTATTAAAGCTCTTAATTTCATCTAGCTAGAGCAGCAAAATCGTTTATTGCTTTAGCGCGTAAACGATAATAAGTTGATCTATTATATTTTCTCATCCACCAAAATTTATCTTCCATAAAAAAGAATTCGTTCCAAATGATTTCCATTTCTTTTTTTGGCAAAGATGCTAATACAAAGTTGATTCTATAGAGTTTTCTTTCTTCATCAGTTATTTCTTTTGACATTGATGCCTTCCAACAAGATTGATAATCGAGTGTTGGTTCATAAAGCATTTCCTCATTTAAAGAACATCTTCCCAATTTTATTTGATTACATAAAATTAGTTTATATTCCTTACCTAAATCTCTTATAAAAGTTTCATTATTATTTTTTTCATTATTAACCATACTATCTTTCCTTTTCTACCACAAACTCAGCATTTATATTTTATAATATTTATCATAAAAAGCATAATAATTTTCGACATTTTTCGGTTTTATTTTATATTTAACATCTAAAATAGACATAAGTCTCAATATTATCCCATTATTTTCTCATTAAGTTATCTTTTTTTATCTCATATACCCTTTCCAATAAAAAGTAAACTATTTTATTAAATTTTTTATTTTTTATGAAGTATCAGCAAAATTTTCCATAATGTATATAACCATTTTTAACAAGATTCTATCATCACTTTTTAACTTTAGTGCTTTATTGGCATAATGAAGCGCTCGCTTATAATTCATATTAATAAAAAATATAATCGCTAATGAAGAAGTACATAAATAATCATCTATTAAATATCCTTGATGAAAATAATAAATCGCATGAACAATGGATTTCCTTTTTAGATACATTCTTCCGAGTCTAAAACATGATTTAGGATATTTTAAAGATAGTCGATAATATTTTTTAGCCAAGTCTTCATTAGATAAATATATTTCATATAATTTACCAAGATTAAAATAATCTACATCATATAGATTCTTTTTTTCACGATATTGATTTACTAAAGTCGATATTTTTTCCATCTTACTATTTATATACCGTTTTATTTTATAATTTTAAAAATTTTTTTCATTTTTAAATAAAAAAATGAAATGATTTTGTAATCATTTCATTTTCTATTGTGTTTTATCCGAATAATATAGGTCACTAAATATTATAAAAATAAAAGGATAGGTAACTTTTCTCACCTATCCTTTATTATAAACTTTATTTAATTTCTTCATTAGATGTCACTTCAGTAACATCTTCTATTTTCTCTTCTTCATCGTTTTTGGTTAAAAATGAATTACTGCCATCAACTTTTATTTCTTTAATTAATTGCATTTCCATCAATTCATCAAATGTATGCTTTTCTTCACGATAATCGACATAAGGTAATTCTTTTCTAGCAACACCTAATTTAGTCATTAAATCATCGATTAATTCTTTAGCATATTTGACACCACGATTAGATTTAATCTTTATCATCATTGGAACTACAGCATATTTTCTTGATTCACCAACAATTCTAAAGTTATATTTACTATTCTCATAATCTTTTGGATCAAGAGCTAAATACATTACTAATGTTTTACCACGAATATTTAATTTAGCGCATTTAGTTCTTCCTTTATTGAAAGACTCATAATTCCAAGAAACTCTGGAATTGACTCTCTTGTATCCTAAAATATAGTTCTTAACATCATTGTAGTAACCTTGAACTTCATCACTAGATAATGAAAGTTTAGCTTTAAATGACTTTTTATAACGAACAACTAGAACTTTGCCTTCAGCATCAACAATAGTTTCAGTAGAATCATCAACATCTTCTTCGACTTCGTTGACCTTTTCTTCTTCTACAACTTCGTCATCTACTTCTTCTTTAACTTCTTCAACTTTTTCTTCTTCGACGACAGTATTTTCTTCTTTATTTTCCTCTTCAACAATAGTATTTTCTTCTACTTTGTTTTCTTCATTGACAACGTTATTTTCTGTTGTTTCAACGACTAATTCTGCTTGCATTGGAAGTCTTCTAATTCTAACTTCAATAAAGAATAGTATTGCGACAAAAGCAACTGTAAATAAAACTAATTTTAAAACTGTATAATCAAGGAATAAATCAACAATGATTACTAAACCAGCAACAGCAGCAACATTTAATAACCAATCAAGGAAATTAATTTTCTTCTTAACTAAGTTTCCTTTAGTTAAGCAAACAATTCCAAGAGCAAACGCCGCTAAATAGGCAATGATTGTAACTACTACTATAACGCCTCTCAAGCCTGTATCAAATAAATGTCTTAAACCAACTATATCAATATAAATTAAGCCAGCAGCTAAAGCTAAGCCAACCATGACAATAAAGATAGGAGAATAATGTTCAAGTAATCCTCCGAAATAATTCTTACTTGTTTTTTCTTTGCTTATAATACGTTCACCCGGATTAGTGAATAAACTTCTAATAACAATTAAAACTGCAAGTGAAACAGTAGCAATAAACCATACTGCAAAGAATGAAGTACTGATTCTTGGATATTGCATTGCAACTTTAACCACACTAAATAAAGATGCAATTCCCAATGTAAATAATATAGCATCAAAAATATTTACTTTTGATTTTTTACTTCCACATAGTGTTGCAAGGATAACTGCAAAAGCGAAAACTCCAAACACTGATCCTAGAACGCCAATTCTAGTATAGTTATCCATATTTTTCCAAACTGGTAAAATAGAACCAATAAGTGCATTAATGCTGACATTTTGCATTAATACTCCAGCTCCAATACCAACAACTACACCGATTAAAATTAATAATCTTATGTCATATTTTCGTGCGATAGCGCCAAAATAATCTTTGCTTAAAAGCTTTTCATCACTTGGCTCACTCACCTTAACAAATCTTAAAATCGTAAATAGAGCACCAATACCTAAAATAACAGCCCAGAAAGCCACTTCATCAGGAACATTTTTTCCTCTAAGTATTGCAACGAGCAAATTAGTTAAAGATAAAGAATCAATCATGATTAATAAGAAATCACGTCTAGTAATATACTTCTTAAAAAGAACCGGTATACATACCAATAAAATTACGATGACAGACATCAATATAATTCCCGAATAAGCAGCACCAACTAAATTTGTCCAGCGAACGCTAGAAGTCAATCTGCCTAAGACATTATAATGGTCTACACAAAACATGAAAACACAAAGTAAAGCTCCAATAAATACAGCCAAAAATGCGTCCATGCCTGAGAAAATCTCTTTAAAATAATTAGTTTTTTTTCTTTCCATAAATAAAACGCCTCTTCTTACTTTCAATTCTACGTTAAAACAAGTATTTTTACAACATTGATTTAATAAATAACAATATTTTTTATAAAAAATTATGCATTTTTATAGTTTTTTATATTTAAAATATCTTGAATATTTCCATTTATATATAGAACTTTTATATTTTTAACTTTTATTTCGTCTTTATTTATCACAATTAAATACTTACCTCTAAAATAATTAATTAGCCCGGCCGCAGGATACACACTCAAAGATGTACCACCTACGATAAGAACTTCACATGTACTTATGTAATTTAAAGCTCTTTCTAGATTGGAAAAGTCTAGTTCTTCTTGATAAAGAACCACATCTGGTTTGATGATACCATGGCACTGATTACAAAATGGGACACCATTTAACTTTAATTCATCTATAGAATATTTTTTTGGGCATCGTGTACATGTATAAGAATATACATTCCCATGTAATTCTATGACATTTCTACTTCCTGCTTGCTGATGAAGGCAATCAATATTTTGTGTTATCACAGCTTTTAATTTATTTTCTTTTTCTAAAAATGCTAAAAAATCATGACATGCGTTAGGCTTTGCAGATAAATAAACCATTTTAGACCAATAAAAATCGTAAAATTTTTCAGGGAAAGTAAAAAAGAAATCATGAGATAAAATTTCTTCTGGAACTTGATTATATAGACCTTCACTACCTCTAAAGTCTGGAATTCCAGAAGCAGTAGAAACTCCTGCTCCTCCAAAAAAAACTATATTATTTGACTCATGAATTATTTTCATAAGCAAAGCAACATCTTGATTCATATTTATTTTTTCCTAATTAAATAATATTTCTTTAATGGAATTGGAGCATTAATAATTAAATTAAATTCCGTTTTATTTGCAATTGTCAAATCTCCATTCTCATCTTTTAATGTTGTAATTTTATACGAAAAATTATCTCTATCATATGCTATTATTTCCACTTCTTGTCCTAAGCAGATATCATTTTTTCGAATTATTTTCGCTATTTTATTTTGCTCATCGTATTCTTCTACATATCCTAAATAAGTTTGATTCACCATTTTAGATTCATCTAAATATATCTGATCATTAAATGATATACCATTAGGATTTAAAAATCCTTCACAAAGTGGACGGCTTTCAACTTTTCTTAATTCGTTTGAGAGTTCTATTAAAAGTTCGCTAGATAATTTATTTGAATAATAAGCATCTATTGCGCGACGATACGCTTTTGCTACCATTGCTATATAGTTTATAGATTTCATTCTTCCTTCTACTTTTAAAGAAGTAACACCAATGGATATTAATTTGCTAATCTGATTTATTCCCATTAAATCTTTAGAAGCTATCTTAAAAGGGAATAAAGGATTAACTATTTTGTTACCATCATATAAAGTATAGTCCCAACGACAAGAATGAGCACATCCACCACGATTAGCATCTCGAAGAACAAAATAATTACTCAATGTACATTTTCCAGAAATTGATGAGCATAGTCCTCCTTGAATGAACACTTCCAATTCTAATGGATTATGCTCATGAATTAATTTAATTTCCTCAATGCTACATTCCCTAGCTAAAACAACCCTTGTACATCCTAATTCTTGGTAGAAATCTAAATATGCAGAGTTTGTAGCTGATAGTTGAGTCGAAACATGGCATTGTAGACTTAAATTTAACTCCTTAACTAATTTAATAATATATAACGAAGATACGATTATCGCATCGACTCCTATTTCATCTAATGCAATTAAATAATCCTTAATATTAGTTAAATCATTATAATGAGGAATGATATTAACTGTCACGTAGACCTTTTTATTTAATGAATGGGCAAATACCACACCCGCTTTGATATCATCCAAAGTAAAATTAGATGCCTTAGCTCTCAATGAGAATTTTTTTCCACCAATAAAAACAGCGTCAGCTCCATATAACAAGGCAACTTTTAATTTAGTTAAATCACCAGCCGGCATTAATAATTCAATTTTTTTCATAATTATCTATTATTTCTTTAAACATCATGAAAGTGGACGTATTATTCCTTACATCTTCATCATCAATTCCATTTAAAGCCTTTCTAACAAGTTCAACTGCTTTTTTAGTATCTTTTATAAAATAAGTATCAACCACAAAATAATTCATACCTTGATTAGAGAATTCATGTAGATACTTTCCTGGGAAAAATATTGAATCAGCAAAAATATAAGTACCTCGATCATCTTCGTAAATAGGAAGGTGCGCACTTCTATTTTTTTCAACTATTGAAAGATTACTCATATTCATATCTTCTAAATGATATTGCTCTTTAAACGATGATATCATTTTTCTTTTAGAAAAATATATCTGCGGATAACCATAACTAAGCATTCCAAAATTAACATCTTTGTTTGAAGATAGTATATCTAAATATCCCTCATATTCACTTTCTTTAGAAATGATAAAATTAGTGATTCCTACTTCAACCAAAACGTTTATATCATATTTATTTAAACATAGTGTCGGAGAATAATAACATAATTTATCTAAACATCTATATTTTTTGGCCAATTCTATAAATATAAAATCGCTGAAAAAAATCAAATCTGCATTTGTAACTAAATTATGAAAAAGGTTTACAAGCCAATCCTTTTGTTCTTCTAAAATTATTCCATCGCAAAGCAAATAAGTCTTCTTATGCGTTTTTCTTTTTAAATCAATAATTTGATCTAAATCTTTTTCAAACATACTTCTGCAAGATAAACTTTGTATTGGAAAAAGAAAGGCATCAACATCTAAATCAAAATCTCTTTCATCTTTAAATAAATAAACTACTTCTTTCATTATTCTAATTCAAAGGCTCCAGTATAAAGTTGATAATATGTTCCTTTAAGGTCAAGAAGTTCACTATGTGATCCCCTTTCAATTATTTTTCCTTGTTCTAATACCATTATTGCATCAGAATTTTGGACTGTTGAAAGTCTATGAGCAATAACAAAAACAGTTCTGCCTTTCATAAGTTCATCCATTCCTTTTTGAACAAGAGATTCAGTCCAAGTATCAATTGATGATGTTGCCTCATCTAAGATTAATACTGGCGGATTAACTATTGCCACTCTCGCAATCGCTAAAAGTTGCCTTTGACCCTGAGAAAGATTTTCGCCATCACCGGTAATATATGTATCATAACCATTTTCAAGCAAACGAATAAATTGATCAGCATTTGCCAATTTAGCAGCTGCATAAACCTCTTCATCAGTCGCATCTTTTTTACCATACTTGATATTATCTTTTATTGTTCCGCTGAATAAGTGAGTATCTTGTAAGACTACACCTAAAGATCTTCTAAGATCATTTTTCTTTATCTTATTAATATTGATGCCATCATATTTTATCTTTCCATCAGCAATATCGTAAAAACGATTAATTAAATTAGTAATTGTTGTTTTTCCAGCGCCAGTAGCACCAACAAAAGCAACCTTTTGTCCAGGCTTAGCATAAAGAGAGATATTATGTAAAACAATTTTATTTTCATCATATCCAAAGTCAACATCAAAAAAACGCACATCGCCTTGTAATTTACTCAAAGTTATTGTTCCATCACTATGTGGATATTTCCAAGCCCAAGTATTAGTACATTTTTCACATTCATGTATTTGACCTTGTTCATCTTCATAGGCATTAACTAATGTTACTTTACCATCATCCACCTCTTCTTTTTCATCAATTAAATCAAACATTCTATTTGCTCCAGCAAGAGCCATCAAAATATAATTGATTTGATTTGATAATTGTCCGATAGGTTGAGTGAATTGCTTATTATAAAGTAAGAAAACTGCAAAGCTACCTGTTCCAAATCCGCCATAATTATAAATTGTTAATAATGATGCCACAATAGCGGTAACAGCAAAATTAACGTATCCTAAATTGTTCATAATTGGCATTAGCGAAATAGCATACTTATTCGCATTAAAATTAGAATCACGCATAGTAGCATTTAATTCGTCAAATTTCTTTTTTACTTCTTCTTCATGATTAAAGACCTTGATAACTCTTTGGCCCTCTATCATTTCTTCGATGTATCCATTTATTGCGGATAAATCATTTTGTTGTTTTAAGAATAATGATGAAGAACGTTTTCCTATTATCTTTGTAAATAGCATCATTAAAAGAATACATCCAATTGTCACTAAAGTTAAAACCCATGAAGTGATAAGCATCATTACAAATATAGATACAATTGTAATCATTGACGATATAATTGAAGGAAGACTTTGTGATATTAATTGTCTTAAGGCATCCGTATCATTGGTGTAAATAGACATTATTTCACCATTGGAACGTGAATCAAAATATTTTACCGGCAATTTTTCCATATGCTTAAACATATCATCTCTTAACGATTTAAGCGTATCTTGAGTTACAAAAATCATGATAAATTGATATAAATACCCTGAAATTAATGACACTAAATAAAGTGATCCCATCTCAATTATTATAGTAATCAAAGGTTTAAAATCGTTTGGATTTTGTATTAATGTTGGAATAACTTCATCAATTAAAGTTTTAAGTAAAGACATAGCTATAACTTGACTTAAAGAGGCGGCAACAATGAATATTAAGACTAAAATGATTCTTAAAGTATTAATTTTAAATATGTACTTCAATAATCTAGATAATATTTTAAAAGGGTGATCAATTTTTACTCTATAATTTAATCTTCCACGAGGTGGCATAACTATTTACCTCCTTTCGTTTGCGCTTCATAAATAGATTTATAAATTTCATTTTCTTTTAACAAATCTTCGTGATTTGCAATGTTTAATATTTCTCCATCTTGCATATAAATAATTAAATCAGCATTTTCGATGGATGATATTCTTTGACTGATAATAAATTTAGTCGTATTAGGGATTTCTTCATTGAAAGCTTTTCTAATTAAAGCATCTGTTTTTGTATCGACAGCAGAAGTAGAATCATCCAGAATTAATATTTTCGGTTTTTTTAGTAATGCTCTAGCAATGCATAGTCTTTGCTTTTGGCCACCAGAAACATTCACACCACCTTGTTCAATATATGTGTCATATTGGGCTGGGAACTTTGTAATAAATTCATCAGCTTGTGCTAATTTACAAACACGAATTAATTCTTCGTCGCTTGCGTCTTTATTACCCCATCTAAGATTTTGTTTAATCGTTCCGCTAAAAAGAACGTTTTTTTGTAAGACCATAGAAACTTGATCACGTAAAGTTTTTATATCATATTCCTTAACATTATGTCCGCCAACTAACACTTCACCTTCTAATGGATCATATAATCTAGCAATCAAACTCACTAGAGTTGATTTACCTGAACCAGTTCCTCCGAATACTCCCACAGTCATTCCTGATTTAATTTTAAAGGAAGCATTTTTTAAAGATAATTTTTCTTTATCATTTAAATAAGAAAAATTAACATTTTTAAATTCTACATCTCCATTTTCAACACTGAATAATGGATTCTCATTATTAGTGATGGTTGGTTTTTCATTTAAGGCTTCGGCAATACGATCTGTAGATGCTTTTGACATGACAAGCATCATAAATACCATGGACACCATCATCAATGATGATAATATTTGTATCGCATAAGTTATAAATAAGTAAAGTGTATTTCCTGCACCAACACCAGAATTTTCAGTTATTATCATCTTCGTGCCAACATAAGACACAATCAATATACATGAGAAAACGATAAATTGCATAATTGGACTATTTAATGCAACAATCTTCTCTGCGCTTTTAGAATTCTTTGCTAAATCATCAGTCGCATTCAAAAATTTATTAATTTCATCTTCTTCTGTGGTATAAGCTTTAACTGTTCTCATACCGACAATATTTTCTTGAACAACTTGATTGACACGATCATATTTTTTAAACATTCTCTTAAAATGAGGATTAGCTTTCATCGTGATTATCGCTAATAAGCAAATTAATACTGGACTTGCTGCGACAAAAATCCAAGCTAATCTAGCATTAGTAATAAATGACATTACTAAAGAGAATACAAATAAAAGTGGAGCTCTAAAAGATATTCTTGTAGTCATCTGAAATGATTGTTGACAATTCGTTATATCTGTAGTTAAACGAGTAATAAGTGATGAAGTTGAATATTTATCAATATTTTCAAAGGAATAATTTTGAATATGATAATATAGTCCTTTTCGAACATTTTTAGCAAATCCCGATGAAGCAGAAGTAGCCAATATTCCAGAAACAACTCCCCCCATCAATGAAATAAGAGCTAAAATAAACATACTTACTCCATATACATAAATATACAAATTCTCAACATTAGGCCAAATATTAGAAAAATAATTTACCATATTTCTCATTGGAACACTTACTATACTTGTGGATGCATAAATATTTCCATTAGATTCTGCAATTTCAATAATATCAGACATAAATAATGGAAGTAATGCTTCTACAAACGCCTCAATAGCAACAAATATAGGGGTAAATAAAGCTTGCCATCTATATCCTTTTGAATATTTAAAAAATAATTTAAACATACTTTGCCTCCTTCATTATCTTATTAAAAAATCCAATATTTTTTACTTATTGGATTTTTTCTCTTCTTTAGATTTATCTTTTTGAGAGACTGGTTTAGCGTAAATTCCATAAGTAATAAAAGCTATTCCAATGACAAATAAAACCCCTACAAGAATCCATACGATAACAATATCTTGAATAAATGGTTTAACCATCATCCAAACTCCAATTGAAACAAAAAGGATTGATATCAAAAGCCACCATATTGGATATTTGTCCTCATTATCACTTTGATAATAATAAGCTCTTATAATTTCCACAACTCCACGAGTCCATAAAGCAAAACCGATAATTGCGCATGCACCATTAATATTAATAACATTTACTTGTGGAACCCATTGACCTATGACTAAAAATAAATCTATTGTAAATAATAAACTAAATTCAACAATAGTTAAAATTTTAATTGTCTTTCCTTTAGTTTTTATTATTTTTTTCAATAAGAAACCAAATAGATAAAAACTTAAGCATAAAGCAATAATTAAGTTTATAATCATTAATCCCAAATTTTTCCATGGCAAATTTGTTTTACCCCAAATAGGGGCTAGGAATACACTTAGTACTATCATTAAACAGCCGATAACTATATAAAGCCAAAATAATTTATTATTTTTAGATAATGTAGGTAATTTCATTTTATCCTCCGCTAGATAATTATAATTCAAGGTGATTTCATTGTCATTTGTTTTTAACAATGAAATCAAAAAAATGTTTTTTATAAAAATCATTAAATATATTTTTAATAAAAATATAAAATCTTATACCGATTTAATTAAATTCATATTATTTTTTTCATTTTATATTAATAATTAATTATCCTATATGCTATACTTAAACTAAGAAAGGAGTAAAAATGATAACATTAATTAATTTAGATTTATGTTTAATAATCGCATGGACCATAATTTTTATTGTTACTTTAGTTATAGAATTTGAAACAACTCAGATGGTTTCAATTTGGTTTAGCGCGGGATCTTTCGTAGCCTTAATTCTTGCGATATGTCAAGTTGATTGGAAAATTCAACTCTCTGTATTTCTAGTTATCGCTGCCATTTGTATATTTTTATTTAAATTTATACTTAAGCGCAAAACTAAACCTACAAGCATTACTAAGACGAACATAGATGCCTTGATTGGTCAAGAAATAAAAATTATCAATCCTATCTCCAAAAATCAACCGGGAGAAGGCAAATTTAGAGACATTGTTTGGACATGTGTTTGCGATGAACCTGTCAATAAAGGAGAAATTTGCCTAATAAGTGAGATTTCAGGTAATCACTTAGTTGTAAAAAAGAAGGAGAAAAAAATATGAGGTCATTATTATTTTTATCTAGTAGCCCAGCCGCAATAATCGGTTATATTTGTTTGGCTATAGTGATATTATTCATTTTATTTATATGTATTAGATCAATTATAATCGTATCGCAAGCACATACAGTTATAATTCAAAAATTAGGAAAATATTCTAAAACTCTTAATGCTGGTTTCCATATGATTATTCCAATCATCGAGAAAAAAATTGCTAATGTTTCATTAAAAGAAAAAGTTGCAGATTTCCCTCCTCAACCAGTTATTACCAAAGATAATGTCACCATGCAAATAGATACTGTTGTTTATTTCCAAATAACTGATCCAAAACTTTATACATATGGTGTCGAGCATCCAATGCAAGCCATTGAAAATCTTACTGCAACAACACTTCGTAATTTAATCGGTGACTTAGAATTAGACCAAACATTAACTTCAAGAGATACCATCAACCAAAAAATGCGCATTATTCTTGATGAAGCCACTGACCCTTGGGGAATAAAAGTTAATCGTGTTGAGTTAAAAAATATATTGCCACCAAAAGATATCCAAGAAGCAATGGAAAAACAAATGCGTGCCGAACGTCAAAAACGTGAAGCAATTTTAAAAGCTGACGGGGAAAAACAAGCCGCTATCTTATCCGCTGAAGGTGAAAAAGAATCTGCAATTCTTCGTGCCGAAGCTAAACGTATTGCAATGGTTACCGAAGCTGAAGGACAAGCACAAGCAATAATTAAAGTTTATGAAGCACAAGCAAAAGGTATCGAATTAATCAATAATGCAAATCCAAATGCCGCTTACTTAACTCTTAAAGGTTATGAATCATTAGAAAAAGTAGCTGATGGAAAATCAACTAAGATTATCGTTCCTAGTGATCTTCAAAACATCACTGGATTACTTGCTTCTTTAAAAGAAACTCTTACAGACGAAAAAAATAAATAATATATTAAAATATTAATTGATATAAAAAGGCAGAAAAAAAGTATCTGCCTTTTATTATTGCTAAATTTATATAAATTAATCTTTTTTATTATCGTTTTTATTCTTTTTAAATAATTCCATCATTTTATTTTTGTAATGATTCAAACTTTCTGATAAAGAACGATCTGATTTAAATGGTAAAATATAATGATGTTTCTTTTTTCTTTCTATCTGATCATTTCTAATTGCTAATTTCAAATTTTCATAGGCAATAATAATTTTATTCTCTTTAGCGAATTGTTTAATTTTAGATGAAAGTTTGAATGAATAGCAAACATCAACAATAATCATTCCACCTATTAGACCCACTATAAATGAGAAAGCTAAATTTTGATTAAGCCAGCTGACTGCTTTTATCAATAATGGATCGATAAAAAGCATATATAAAGCTGATACTGCACCCCAAGCCAATGTAAATAACGGACAGATAATACCTTGTATATTCCCCCATCTTTTCGAATAATCCCACAATTTAATATTCATCTTTTGTATAAAAATTAAACCGGTTATATATTCTATTAAAGTCATCACTATAGTCATAATCAAAATGACAATGACATAATATAAAATCACATTATAATCCTTCACTGAAATCATATATTTTTCAAAAAATCGGCAAGAAAAATATAATATCGCGGCTCCAAATCCATAAAGCGGCAAATATGGACCAACAAGAAATCCAGGATTTATCCATTTATGATGAACAATCCTTCTAAAAACCAATTCTATGCTCCAACCAATTATAGCCCCTAAAATAAACAAAAAAGAAAATGTTAAGAAATATATCATTTTGTAATCCTCATTTTAATAATATATTGTTTGAAATAAATATGCAAAAAAAACACATCATATGATGTGTTTTAAATTAAAATTTTAAATTATTTCTTTGATTTTAGAATTTCACAAATTTCAGCAAGTAATTTTTCTGTATTTACTTCTCTAGCTTCTTTAGCAGCTATCTTCGCAGCTTTTTCAGCTTCTAAAGCTTCAGCAGCTTCTTTAGCTTTTTCAGCTGCAAGAGCTCCCTCGGCTAAACGCTTTTGTTCTGTTTCATAGAAAGCTAATTCTTTTTTAGTTAACTTAATGCCTTTTTCTTTTTTGAATTCAATTCTTTTCATCATATCGGCTGAAGAATTAGATGCATCTTTAATTTTATTAAATGTTCTAATAATGCAGAATAAAACAAAAGCAACAATAATAAAGTTGATAATGGCGCTGATGAACGCTCCCCAATCAATGTACACAGACTTAGCTAAATCTAAAATTGTATTTCCATCTGCATCTGTTGTATAAACACTCACTAAAGGAGTATACATTTTATTTAATGCATCTGCATTTCCACCGCAAATATAGTAAATTATCGTATTAATTAATGGCTTTAAGATACCATTGGATAAAGCAGTGACAATCGCTGTAAATGCCGCACCAATAATGGTACCAACAGCCATATCCATAACATTGCCACGTGAAATAAATTTTTTAAATTCAGCAAAGAATCCACTTTTTTTCTTTTCCATAAATTTCTCCTTTCCATATATAATATTACATTTTTATGTTTAAACTTAAAAGTACAAATTTTGTTTCTTGCAATTTATGACAAAATTGTATACGTTAAAATTTAACACGTATAATAAAAAAAGAAAAAGATAATCAGAAATA
>CABUOQ010000023.1 GCA_902493275.1 uncultured Bacillota bacterium
TCTATTTTATCATTTTTGGAATTACTTAAATTTAAATATTTGTTTTTATTGTTGCATTTACTTTTTCATGTAACATGAATTATATTACTATCTAAAATATTATTGTTTTATTAATTTATTGTAAGATTTTAGAATATAATATAAAATACTATTGTTAAAAAGAATATTTTAATATTCTTAAATTTCTATATTATAAAAGTTCATAATGACATTATTAATGGAGGTAATTATGAAAGAAGTTAATGGAATTGTTAATGTACAAGGCGGATTAAGCGCTAGATTATCTGCTCAAATTGTTGCTGAAGCTAACAAATATAAATCTAACATTAAAATCGTTAGCAATGAAGAAGAAGCAGATTTAAAATCAATCATGGATGTCATGGCTTTGATTATTCCTCACGGCGCATCTTTTAGTATTATGATTGATGGTGGTGATGAAGATATTGCTCTATCATCATTTGTAAAATTATTAATTGAATTAAATCTAAAATAGGAAACTAAAATAATAAAATAAGCCATATGGCTTATTTTTTTTATACTTATTTCATATTTTTTTAATATGGAACCAATTATAACAATCGAATTAAAAAATATTATTTGGAATTTTCAAACGATTAAAAATATATGCAATAAAAATGTTATCGCCGTTATTAAAGATAACGCTTATGGTCATGGACTTATAAAAATTGCTCAAACATTATCTAAATTAAATCCTTTAATGCTTTGTGTTTCTTCTCTATCTGAAGCCATAACTTTGAGAAAAAATATGATCTTTACTCCTATTTTACTATTAGGCGCTGAATGTGAAGCCTCTTTACTTTATTCTTTTAAAATTACCCCTAGTATCTCTAGCTTAAAACAATTAAAAACCTTAAGTCAAAGCAACTTACCAATCCCTTTCCATCTTGAAATTGAAACCGGAATGAATAGACTTGGTATATCATTAGATCAACTTGATGAAGTAAAAGAAATTCTTAAAAAATCTAAACTAAAAATGAAAGGCATATTCACTCATTTTTGTTCGCAAGATTATATGAAACAAGCTGAGTTATTTCAACAAGCTTTAAAATCATTTTCACAAGAAAAACTTATAATTCATTGTCAAGCTACATCTACTTTTAACAATAATTTCGATTTTACAAATTGCATTAGAGTCGGTCTTGCTCTTTATGGCTATTCCCCTTATGTCGATCTTAAACCAGCATTAAAATTCAAAGTACCAGTTTTAAGATGTAATAAAATTAAAAAAGGAGAAGCCGTTGGATATGATTTTGTCGAAAGCCCCGTTGAAGATGGTTATATCATCACTTTACCATTAGGATATAGCTCTTGTTTATCTCGATTAAAAAAACTATGTTTTATTCATCAAGATGAAATCATCTATCAATGTGGAAAAGCCTGTATGGATTTAACAATGTTTTTTTCTAAACATCCCATTGAAGAAAATACCATTATTGAATTATTTTCTTTAGATAATATCAAACAATTAACATCGCTAAATAATGAAACAATATACTATCTACTCTCTTCGCTTAATCCATTACTAAAAAGGATTTATCAATAATAGTCAATACCTGGCTTAATTTAATTTTTCATATTCTTTATCTAATACTGGTTCACACCACTATGTTGAAGTATTTTCTCCTGGAACACCAATTGCTAAATGAGAAAACCAGCAATCTTTTTTTGCTCCATGCCAATGTTTTACATTCGCGGGAATGGTAACAACGTCACCAGGTTTTAAACTTTGAGCTGGCTTACCTTCTTCTTGATAGGAGGTTGGAATTTTAGAAAGCCTATTATATAATTTTATTTACCTTGTCTATTAGCAAGTTATTAACTTCTGTGTCTCCTATTAAAGTTATAGAAAATGTTTTATATCCTATCCTATTAATACTTGCTCCACAGTGATAAACAGTAGTATTATCGATTATAAAATACCTGTCATGAAATGTATTATCATAGATAACTTTTAGATTATGATATTGTTTGTTATATTTTACAATATCTTGTACAGTCAAGAGATTATCTTTCTTAGTTACAATTACTACATTAACATTTAATCTTTTAACAATATCTAATATTGTATTATCTGCATATGAATCAATTATTATTAGTTTTTTAGAAGCACTTTTAAATATTTCTTGTATTTTAGAATATGCGTCATAGATTTGACCATTAAAATATATTTCATTTGTTTTCTTTTTCTCTTCTAATTTATTAAAAGAAATTTCTAATGCTTTTATCTTATCATGATCTTCTAAAACAAGATTATTGATATATTTCTGTTCAATTAAATTAGTGGAAATATACTTACGCATAGCAACAAAAGCATCCATTATTTTAATACTTACTTCTTCAGCCACTTCTGTTCTGAGAATTGTTGCAAGCATAGCTACTCCTTGTTCAGTAAATACATATGGTAAACTTCTACTCATTTTATTTGTGGTTTCAAGTTGAAACCGCAAATTATCATATTCTTCTTTAGTAAGTTGAAACATAAACCTCTCTGGAAATCTATTAATATGCCTTTTTACTGCTAAATTTATAGTTTTAGTTCCATTAGCACATTCATAAAGTTTAGCTAAATCACTATCAAGCATTACTTGCTTTCCTCTTACTTCATAAATTAAATTCTCTACTACTTCTTCTTTTGCGATGATTTGATTCATTACTTCCCCCCCCTAATTTTTTATTTTAACTTATCATATTCTTTATCTAATACTGGTTCACACCACTCTGTTGAAGTATTTTCTCCTGGAACACTAATTGCTAAATGAGAAAAACAGCAATCTTTTTTTGCTCCATGCCAATGTTTTACATTCGCGGGAATGGTAACAACATCACCAGTTTTTAAACTTTGAGCAGGCTTACCTTCCTCTTGATACCAACCCTCACCTTCAACCACTAAAAGAATTTGTCCACCATCTTTACTTGAATGATGGATATGCCAATTATTTCTACATCCTGGTTCAAAAATAACATTAGCTAAAGAAAATTCACCAAATAAAACATCATTATTTAATTGGGTAAATTTTGGAGCAAAATCTCTTAATTGTTTCCTCCTGCATCTTGTTTTTTCATAAATTATCCACACTCCTTATAATATAATTAAAACTTAATATTTAAATTATCAATAAATTTTTTGATATTTTCTTCCGATTCATTAGAATAAAAGCGCGTTCCTTCTAACCATGTCACTGTTTTAGCTTTTCCTCCATTTTTTTTGTGCTGCTTATTAAAGGTGAAGAAGCCGCGGTAGCAAAAAGAATAATAGTTTTATCAGTGAAATCATTTTTTATCACAAAATCATCTATGACCCATGAAGCTTCACCCCACCAAATTGGATAACCGATAAATACATACTTATAATTTTGAAAATTCTCAATAGTATTCGGCATTGATTCGACATGTCTATTAGAATCATTATGTTCTTTTGATCCCCTTCTAGAAGAATCGTTATAATTTAGGTCTTCCCTAGTATACAGATTTACCGGTTCTAAAGGAAATGTAGAAGCAGATATATAACTAGCTATAATATTAGCCACTCTTTGAGTATTATTCGTAGCCGAATAACAAACAACCATTGACTGATTCAAATCTTCTTCAATACTTTTTGAATCACTTATATAAGAATCATCGCCTACATTAGAAGATAAAACATTATTTTGATTACATGCAAATAATAGCCCTATTGACAATAATAATATTAACTCTTTTTCATATACCCATCCTATTTATCTATTGACCATGGTATAAAACCATTCAACTATTTTAGGGTTTTCGTGAGAGAAAAATTGACTGTTATTTTCTTCAATGGTTTTCATCTTTTCCATATCTTCATCACTTAATTCAAAGTCAAAAACATTGAAATTCTCTTTCATTCTTTCAACATGTGTTGATTTAGGAATTACCACAATATTTCTTTGAATTAGCCATCTCAATATTACTTGAGCAATTGTTTTATGATATTTATCACCTATACTTTTTATCGTTTGATTTTTAAATATATTATTTCTTCCTTCAGCAAATGAAGCCCACGATTCGTGAACACATTCATATTTTGTTAAACACTTATTATCCTCTTCTCTTTGAAAAAAAGGATTTGTCTCAATTTGATTGACCATAGGCTTAATTCTAGCGCTTAAAGTTAAATCCACAAATCTATCTGGATAAAAATTAGATACCCCTATCGCTTTTATAACACCTTCCATATATAAATCTTCTAATGCCCTCCACGCCACATGATAGTCACAAAATGGTTGATGAAGTAAAACTAAATCGATATATGTAGTTTTTAACTTTTTTAATGAATTTAAAATTGATTGTTTTGTTTTTTCATAACCATAATTATCAATCCACACTTTGGTAGTAATAAAAATTGATTCTCTTTTTAATCCCAATTTAATAATAGCGTTACCAACTTCCTCTTCGTTGAAATAAGCTTGTGCCGTATCAATGTGGCGATAACCAACTTTAATTGCATTTAAAACACATCGTTCACAATCCTCTTTACTTATTTGATAAACACCAAATCCTAATATTGGCATTTTAACACCATTGTTTAATGTAATAAATTTCATATAATTTCTTTTCAATATCATCTTATTATTCTGCCTTGCTTTTAAAAGTTTCATTAAATTAAGATTATCTAAAATATCAAATTATTTTATTCTTTTAATTCTCCTTTTATTTACGAGTAACAAAACAATTTTTATAATATTATTCTACAAGTCGGTTGTAACAACCGGTCAAGAAAAAAATAAAAATATCGAGGTAAAAATATGTTATCAATGAAAGAAGTATGTACAAAAACAGGTTTAACTTATGAGACCTTAAAGTATTATTGTAATGAAGGACTAATTCCTAACGTAAAGCGTTCTAAAAATAATTATCGTTTATTCGATAATGATGATATTCAATGGATTAATAATCTCAATTGTCTTAAACGATGCGGTATGAGCATCAAAGAGATTAAAGAATATATTGATTTATGTTCAAAAGGTCCTTCAACAATCTTAAAAAGAAAACAATTACTAGAAATTAAACAAAAAGAGCTTATAAATAAATTGCATGAAATCCAAGAAAGCATTGAATTCATCAATTATAAACAAAAATATTATGATAATCTTTTAGAAGAAAAAACAGAATGTATTAACGATTTAACTTCTAACCATAATTAATTTATATTTTTTCTATAAGGTTCAATAAAAATTTTTTAACTTTTACCAAAGCATCATTAACTTCTGGGATTTTGCTTTTATTATTTAAAGAGGCTTCTGTATCTTGCTTCGAGTCTCCATCTTCATTAATTATCTTCTTTATTCCCTTAACCAGTTCTTTTTCAAATTCAAGTTTGGACATATCTAATCCTTGTAAATAAACCAATTCACTTGGTAAATCACATGGATTAATATCTCTATAGATGGGAATTAAATAATTACTTTTTCCATTTTTAATTAATGATAAGTATCGGCTCCATTCATTTTTCATCCATGGGGAATTAAAATACTCAGCCTTAGTTCCTACTACCAACATTACTTTCGCACTATTGATTGCTGAAAATATATATGGTTCATAAGATAAACCTAATTTATCTTTCAAAGTAATTCTTGCATAGAATACCTTTAATCCTTCAGATGTTAATCTATCGTATATATTTTGAGCTAAAATACTATCAATCGTTCTCTGATTAGTAATATTATCTATATCCTTATAGCAAATAAATACATCATATTTCTCAACATTCTTAGATATATCTAATATTTCTTTTTGAATTCGATCTATTTCCATCGCTTCTTTTTGATATAGTTCTTTTTGTTTATCACTAGCATAAGATAAAGCTTTTTTATAATAGTTTTCATTTAAAATTGAAGTGTATTGACTGCGATGACACGTTGGTTTTCTTTTCTTTGTATACGGATCTTCAATATACTCAATTCCATATTTGCATAATAAAACTGACCAATAAGCCTCTGAATCGTTAGTATTGTTACATATAATTTCTTCATAAACTACAATTGCTCTATCATATTCATTATTCAATCTAAGATTATTTGCTCTTTGATATAATTGCTCTATTTTTTCACTTTTTATTTTTGGTAATGTTTGATCTGTTCCACAGAACTCACATTTAGCAACTTCTTGTTCTTCTGAGACCAAAATTGTTCCGCCACACATTTTACATCTAATTGTCTTCATCTTCTGTCTCCGTATTTTATATTAACTATAATAACACATTATAATTCTCTTCACAATTTTATAGCTATAATCTTATAACGACCATAACTATGCTTTTCTTCATTAAAATAATTATATCAAATTACGAAACAAAAAGAATATTTTATTTTATAAGAAAAACTTAATTCTTAATAAAAAAAGATATTTTTCTTAGTAAATTTCTTAGCACATTATAAAAATCATATTTATTAGAATAGATAAAGAATTATAAAGTTATATATAAAGCAATTAAAAAAGCCTAATTATAGGCTTATTTTTACATTCATGGTGGACCCTTGGAGATTCGAACTCCAGACCCACTGATTAAGAGTCAGTTGCTCTGCCAGCTGAGCTAAGGGTCCATTGCCATAAAATAATATCTCATTTTTTAACTTTTATCAAGTATCTTAGATTAATTTTTATTTTCCTTAATTAAAGTTTTAATATTATTTATTAAAAATTTTGTTGCCACTCGATGTTCGCGATCATTTGGAATAATAATATCTGCATAACGAATAGTTGGTCTAACAAATAAATGATGCATTGGTCTAACAGTAGATAGATATTGCTTAACTACCATATCTACGGTTCTTCCTCTTTCAGCCACATCCCTTTGTAAACGCCTTATAAAACGCAAATCATCATCGCAATTAACAAATACCTTAACATCTGCTAAATCGCGTATCCTGGCGTCTTCTAGCACTAAAATACCTTCTAATATGATAACTGGTTTAGGAAAAACGTGTTCTGTTTCTTTTTTTCTTGTCTGTTCAACAAAATCATAGATTGGTTTTTCAATCTCTTCATTATTTAAAAGTTTTTTTAAATGATCAACTAACAAATCATTTTCTAAAGCGTCAGGATGATCATAATTAGTCTTTTTTCTTTCTTCACGCGTTAAGTTATCTTGGCATTTATAATAATCATCGTGTTTAAGAAATATGACATCTTCGTTTCCTAATGCTTTATTTATTTCCTCAACAACAGTTGTTTTTCCAGATGCTGATCCTCCAGCGATACATATTAATATTGGTTTCATTTCGTGTGCCCTTTACTATTATAGTTAAGCTATTAAAAACTTTCAATTATTAGATAAACAAAAATGCCACCAGAGAATTCGGACTAAATCTCTAATGGCATTAAAAATTTAATTGTTAATAATTTATTTAAGCAGCTTCGCTTATACTTTGAACTTGAATGGTGATTTTTCCTTTTGAAGAATTTGTTCCTCTAGCAAATCCAAAGACCGTGACTTTTTTACCTTCATATGAACTAACATTAATTCCATCGTTGGCATATAAATCAATCTTATATGATGTATCTGTTGAAGCAGTTCCTACACCATAAAAATTTCCGCTCTTAATAATATAGCCTTCTGTAATGCTTACATATTTACCAGCATAATTTGCAATTAAATCAGTATGATCTGTAGCGGCAGCTTCACTTACTAATGTAGAAGCAGTAACAACTTTTGCGGTTCCACTTGCAGCAACAACATCATTTCCAGTAGAAATAGTTTGTACTAAAGTAGGATTTCCTAATTGAGGGAATTTATAGTTTTCAGTATAAACACCTGTCATAACAACTTTATCACCTAATTTAACATCAGCACCAGCATAGCAGAATACGCTTGATGTTGCATCACTTAAAACGAACGCACCTGCTTCTCCAACTTTATTAACAGCAGTAATTGTTCCAGTTAATTTTTTTAGAGTTTCTTTGTCCTTTGCTGCAACAAAATCAGCAATAGTAGACTCAACAGCGGTTACTGGAGGTACATCTGGATCAGTACCGGCTTCTTTAGTTACTTCATAGCTTTGAACTTGGAATGTTATATAAGAAGAACCAACACCTCTTACAACACCGATAACATCAACTTGAGCACCCGCTTTTTCCACCATTTCAGAAGAAGAGTGATAATATAAATTAACACAATATGATGTAGCATCAGCTGAAGTTGCTAATGTTGCATAAGTACCATTTTTATAAATGAATGCATTCTTAATTTTAATGTATTTAGTTGAGATTGAAGTTGGATCACTAACATAATTTGCTAAATTAGAATTAATTGTATTAATATCGATTTCCTCCAACTTAGAAGAAACTTTATCTAATTGATTTTTAGCTACAACTCTAACAATTGTAGGAGCTTTTAATTGAGGGAATCCGTTAAAGTCACTATAAATAGATGTTAATACAACTTCATCACCAAGTTCAACTTGTTGTGAAGGATTATCATATGAGAATACAGAACCAGTTTCATCGGTAATAGTGAATGAACCTGCTTTATCTGTTTTATTAACAGCAGTAACAACTCCTTGTAAAACAGTTGGGGTCTCAGTATCCTTTTCTTTTAACCATTGAGCAATTGTTTTTGCAACAAATGCAGGAACTTTTATGTTTTCAAATTTTAATTCTGCAGTTTCGCCATCAAGAGAAATTGTTGCAACTAAATCATAAAAAGTATCTTTTACTGAATATTCAGCATCATATTTAACATTGATTGTAGTCTTCTTATCTGCAGTTTCACCAACTTTAACAGCTTCTTCAAGACCACCCTCTTTAATTTCGACCTTCCATTCAACTTTGTATTCAACATTATTTGAAATAACTGCTGCAACTAATTGGAAATCAGAGGTTGTTGCAGTTCCATCTTTGTATGTATCTTTGTATAATTGGAATAATAATGTTTTAGCATCATCAATTGCTCTTGTTGATGATTCTTCTGATGATTCAACTTCAGAAACAGAAGAAGATGTTGAAGAAGTTGATGATGTAGTTTGGTTATTACAAGCTGCAACCCCTAACAAAAGTAAAAGTGATGTTGAAATAGTAAGTAATTTGTTTTTTTTCATTTTTTAATTCTCCTTTATTACTATATTACTCATTTATAATTAAATCATTGTAAGTAAACAAATGAACTTGATAAGAATCATTATACATATCAACAATTCCACTTGAAATGGTGATATTTTTATTTAATAAATCAGCCTCTGTAACAAGATCCCCGTTATCCTTATATAATATCGAAGTTCTAACTGTAACTTGATTTTTATTAGCATCCACACATGTCAATGTCATAGCGTCATCGTTATTTCCACCATTTTGAGTTGTATAAATACTATTAACTGTCAGATTCTTCATCGTGACATTTGTTCCTTGAAGTAAATTTCCGTTAGTATTGAGTTCTTCACCATCAATTTCTGTTGGAATAACTTCATTACCTGTTGAAATTAATTTAATATTATCTTTATAATCAGGTTTTGTCGCTATATAAGTAATACCTGATAATTGGTATGTTCCGGCTGTTTCATAAAGTTGCACAATACCAACAAATGTTAAGATATTTCCTTTTTCAATAATTGGGAAAGATGTGAATCCCATATAAACAGGTAAACCATATGTAAAATCTGTCTCAGCATCATATGATTCAACATAGGCAGTTTGACCTGCTACTCTTGTTACCAATCCTTCAAAATTAACTTTCTTACCATTATAATCAGCAATATTAGTTCTAAGCTCTTTTAAAGTAACAACTTCAGCTGAACCATAAGGAAAATCCGGATCCTTATCATCAGAATAATAGTATAATTTATTAGTAACGGCTTGAGTATAAGCCTTATTCATAACTTCGCTATAACAAGTAGAATTGATGTTCTTAGCCGCCGCTAAACCTTCTTGCATTATCTCTAAATTGAGAAGACGCCAATCAGCACCTGCAGTTGGACGATACCATACCCAAATCAAATATCGTGTACTTGTAGAATCTAAATTCCACATATCATCATTTGATTCAATCATAATTTCAGCTGCATTCATCAATTTATTTTTAGTGAAATTAGAAGCTTTTTTACCCCATGGTTGGATTTTTCCTGTTGATTCAGGAGTATCTATGCCAAGATATCTAGCTTTAAGAATTCCTGTTTTTTGATCAACTTTAGAATTAAAGTGTGTCGTATCACCATCAACATATGTATGAACAGTTACTATTTCTTTAACTCTATTTGAAGTTTCATCATATTTAAATGAAGAAGCATAATCTACGAAACCTGATTCAGAACTTTCAACACTGGAAGATATACTAGAAGAAGTTGAGCTTATACTTGAAATATTATCAGTTCCGCATCCAACAATACCAAATATTGTTGTAAGGGAAACCATTAATCCTAAAAATAATTTATTTTTTTTCATTTATAAGTACCTCTATGCCTTACATTCATCAATAGCGTCTTTAAAAGCTGTATTAATAAAATTATCTATATCATTTCCTGAGTATCCCATTACCTTATCAATAAGATTACCTACAGAATCTCTAGCTTTTGAAGATCCTTCAAATGCTGGAGAAGTAAAGTAAAAGTTCTCTTGTGAAACGGTAACGCTTGTAGATAAAGCAGCAATATTTCTTGTATTATCGGCACTTGCTAAGAAATCAGTATATACTTTATAGTCTGATACTGATTTAATAACTGGAGTATATCCTGATGCAATAGAAAATTGTGCTTGGAAATTAACATTAGTAGTTAAAAATCTTGTTAATAGCCATGATGCCATAATCTTTTGAGGATTTCCACTATCGAAAATACAAACATCTGGTCCTTGTGAAATAACTTTTCCACTATTAGTAGGATCTACTTGAGGAATTGAAGCAATTCCGGTTTCAAATGGATAACTATCTCCTTTAGGAGTAGGAACTTGGTATGTTGCACCTGCTGATGAACCGATACACATATAGCATCTTTGCCCATCTTGATTAGTGAATAATCCAGAAGTATAGGCGCCATATAATGTCTTAGTTGTGCAATATCCTTTGTTATACCATTCTTTTATCTTCTTAACAAAAGCTTTATTAGTATCATTATTAAATACAAAATGTTCACCTTCTAAAGAAGTATATGGTGAGTTATATTGTTCTGCCAAAGTAATAAACCAGTTTGAAGATGAGTCATAGCCAAGAGGTATACTTTTTGGATCAAGCTCTTTTATTTTAGCACAAGCGGTTTCAACTTCATCCCATGTAGTAGGAACTTTGATGTCGTTAGCTTCAAAGAAAGTCTTATCATAGTACATAACCTCTGATGATTTTGAAAATGGTAAGCAATACATCTTTCCATCACCAAAGCATCTTCCTTCTTCATAATAAGCAGTTACAAAGTCATCCTTTTGTTCTTGAGTATAGCCATAAGTTTCATCGTTAATAAGATTATCTAACGTAATAAGAGAATTGGCCTTATTATACATTGCAACATGATCAGGGTAGCAATATGCTAAATCACATTGAGATGCACCAGCGGAAATTTGAGTTGTCATTTGATCTCTAACATCTTCATAAGATCCTATCGCTGTATGTTGTACTTTGATATTTGGATATAATTCATAAAAATCATCGAGATAAATATCTAAAACTTCTTGTAAGTTTTGACCCATTGTATGATAGAACACTATCGTAACTGGAGTATCTGGGTCATATCCACTTGGAACATCAAAATCTATAGTTGAACTACTTGATTGACTTGTTTGACTAGTTTGAGTAGTAGTACATGCAAGTGTCAGCATTGATAACAATGCGACACCTGCTACAGATAAAATTTTGAGTTTTTTCATAATAATTTATTTACTTTCTATATTAGACAAGTCCAATTTCATATTGGCAATTATAAATAGCATCATTGAATGCGGTATTAATAATAGTGTCTGCGTCTCCTTTTTCAGTAAATGCCTTATTTAATAAGTTTCCAACTTCAATTCTAGCTTTAGAAGATCCTAAGAATGCTGGAGATGTAAAATAATACTCTTCTTGTTGTAAGCAAAGATTTGCAGAAACAGATGTAATATAATCATTACCAGTTTTTTTAATGTGCTCTTTGTATGCAGGAATTTCATTGACTGATTTAATAACAGGGACATATCCTGATGTAATTGCAAATTGAGCTTGGAAAGAAGCATTAGTTGTTAAGAATCTCATTAATAACCATGATGCCATTAATTTTTGTGGATCTTTTTGATCAAATAAGCAAAGTGATGGTCCTTGTGAAATAACTCTTGCATTATTAGCTGCATCTACTTGTGGAATTGAAACAATACCTGTTTCAAATGGATAAGTTCCATCTTCTAACTTATTAGGAATTTGGTGACTTGCACCAGCAGATGAACCAATACACATATAGCATTTTTGATTTTCAGCTGCAGTTTCAGTAAATAAGCCTGAAGTATATGAACCATATAAATCTTGTGTGGTTACATAGCCTTTTTCATACCAAGTTCTAAATTCTTTAACAAATTCTTTATTAGTATCATTATTGAATAAGAAATAGCCTGTAGAAGGATCGGCAGAAGTATAAGGTGACTTTAATTGTTCAGTCATAGTAATGAACCAGTTACTTGCACTATCATATCCTAGAGGAATTGAATTAGGATCTAAGGCTTTAATTTTAGCACATACTTCTTCCATTTCATCCCATGTTGTTGGAACAGTTAAATTATTCTTTTCAAAGAATGTTTTATTGTAGTATAAGACTTCAGTAGATTTTGATAATGGTAATGTATACATATTATCATCGCCAAATTGTCTTCCCTCTTCATAATATCCTGGAATAAAATCATCTTTTTGTTCTTGAGTTAAACCATATGTTGGATCATCAATTAAACTATCGAGTTTAACAACTCTACCTGTCTTATTGTATAAAGCAACGTGATCAGCATAACAATATGTGATATCTGGTCCTTCTCCAATAGCAAGTTCTGTTTTGTTTTGAGAGAGAACATCATCATATCCACCAATTTGTTCGTGACTTACAGTGATATTAGGATATTCTTCATAGAAATCTTCAAGGAAAATATCAAATGCATTAACTAAGTTTTGACCCATTGTTGAATAAAATTTAATCTCAACTGGTTTATTCTTATCAAAAGTTAAAGGTAATGATGTTTCGCTTGAAACTTCTACTGATGAAGACGTTACTTCACTAGTGCTAGTTGATTCCGAAGAACTAGAAGTTACTCCACAAGCTGTAACTGAAATAGTTGTTCCGAGTACTGCTGCTAAAGATAGCAAACTAAATAATTTCTTTTTCATAAAATCTCCTTTTTAGCCTTTAATTCCACTTCTGGACACTCCTCTCATAATGTATTTTCTAAAACATAAGAATACAATGAAAAGAGGCATTGAAACTATCGCAACCGCCGCCATTTGAACTGGATAGTCGGTTTCTGTACCATTATCTACTGTAAAGGCTGTACCACGTAGACCATTGGTAATAAGTTGGTGTAATGAATCGTTTGCAATCAAACGAGGCCATATATATGAATTCCATGATCCCATCATTTTCAAAATAGTAATTGTAATGATTGTTGGGAGAGCTAACGGAATCATAACCTTAATTAAGTATTTTATATCGCTAGTTCCATCGACTTTAGCTGCTAGATAAAGTTCATTTGGAACTTGTTTAAAGTTTTGTCTCAATAAATAAATATAGAAAACAGAAACCAAGAAAGGAACAATAAGTGCCGCAAAGGTATTACCCCATTTAAACTTTACTTGTACTGTCTCATAATTTGTAATCGTGAATAATTCGCCAGGAATCATCATCGTCATAAGTAAAAGACCAAACATTAAATCTCTACCTTTAAACTCTAATCTTGCAAAAGCAAAGGCACATAGAATAGTAATTACTAATGATAATAAAGTAGATAATACTCCAACAAACAGTGTGTTTAAGAACAATTTACCTAAATCGGCATCATTAAATGCTCTTAAATAGTTTTCAAAATGAACAATTTCTGGCCAGAAAGTTGGAGTGGAACGCTTATATTCAGTTAAATCCTTAAGCGAAGAGTTAATCATCCAATAAAATGGGAATAATATAACTATCGCTAAAAAAATCAATAAAGCATAAACTAAGATATTGCCAAGTACTTTTCTAACCTTCTGGGATCTTGTAAGTTTGACAACATCCAATCTTTCTTCGTGTGGGATAAACAAAGAAGCATCTACTTTTGAATTGCTATTTGAAGCTAGTGCAGGAGTAGGAGTTACTTCTTTATTATTTTTTTCTTCTAATTCAGACATATTTTCTCCTCCTTAATAATGCACTTTCTTTTTTGATACATAGAGATTAATCAATGTTACAACAAGAATAATTGCAAATAGAATTAAAGCTGCTGCAGAAGCCTTACCATAGTTATCTTGTGATATTTGAGCATAGACATATCCAACCATAGTATTAAGTCTTTCCTTACCACCAGCTGGTCCCATATTTTCACCAAAGACACCGATGATACTTGAGTACTCTTTAAAGCCACCCATGAATCCAGTGATTATAACATATGCAATCATTGGTGAGAGTAAAGGAACTGTAATCTTCCAGAATACTCTTCCTTTAGAAGCACCATCAATTTTAGCAGCATCATAATATTGTTTATTTACGCTTTGTAATCCACCTAAGAGAATTAAAATCTTAAATGGTAGTGCGTTCCATACAATGTAGATAGACATAACCGCTATATTTGCGGCATAGCTACTACCTTGGTTAATCCAGTTAATAGGTTTTGCTCCAAACGCCATAATGATATTATTGATAATACCCCATGATTGAGCATCATTTCCAGTTGGATTAAGACCAACAATATTAAACATCATTGCGAATACCATACCGATTGCAATTGAGTTTGTAACGTATGGTAAGAAATAAATAGTTTGAAATAATTTTGAAAATTTTGGAATTGAATTTAGAAATACTGATACAAGCAAAGCAAGAAAGCATGAGATTGGAACAGTAATAATTGTTAATAATACCGTATTTTTAAGGCAATCAATAAATCCCTTATATTTTACTACACTAACGAAATTACTAAATCCGAAAGAGAATGTTTGACCTCCTTGAGCGCCTAAAGGCGAGTAGTTTTCTAAAAATGCAATTCTAACAGTATTAATTATAGGCCAGACAGTAAATATTAATAGCAAGACAATCGCCGGTAATAAATATATCCACGCCTTCCATTGTTGTTTAGAATCTACCATAATTATTTCTCCTCAATAGTTTCAGATTCTTGATTATCCACATAGGATGTATCATAAATTCTTTCTTCTGTTTCTCCATCAAAGACAAATATTTTGTTTGGTTTAACACTAAATCTTATCTTTTCTTGATTTTCAGAAACTACTGAAGAATCAGAAATAATGGATCTAATTATTGCGTTATCGGAATTTGGATGAGTTGATACAATTGATGAATCACGTCCCATGACTTCAACGCTTCTGACATAGCAAGTTAGAGGTCCGTTTTCATCAATGATAAATCCTTCAGGTCTAATTGCCGCATATACATCTCGGCTTTCTTTGTTTCCATCTTTAGGTTCAAAATTCATTATCTTATCTTCACCAATATAAAGAGCACCATCTCTTAATTCGCCATGGAAAACGTTAATTGGAGGGGTTCCTAAGAATTTAGATACGAACAAATTCTTTGGATCATCATAAACTTTTTGAGGAACATCAACTTGTTGAACAATACCTTTTTTCATAACAACAATATAATCTGATATACTCATTGCTTCTTCTTGGTCATGGGTAACAAATATTGTAGTAACTTTAGTTTCTCTTTGAATTCTTCTAATTTCTTCTCTTGTTTGTAAACGAAGACGTGCATCTAAGTTAGATAAAGGTTCATCTAATAATAAGACTTTTGGACTTTTAACTAACGCTCTTGCAATAGCAACACGTTGTTGTTGACCACCAGATAATTCACTAGGTTTACGTTCTAATAAATCATCAATTTGAACCAATTTTGCAACTTCTAATGTTTTCTTTAAAGATTCTTTTTTATCCATTTTTTGATTTTGTAAAGGGAACAAAATGTTTTGTTTAACTGTCATATGTGGATAAAGAGCATAGTTTTGGAAGACCAATCCAACACCACGTTTTTCAGGAGATACGGTTGTTACATCTGTGTCTCCGAAATAAATTTTCCCTGATGTAGGTTTTAATAAACCACTTAACATAAATAAAGTAGTTGATTTACCACAACCAGATGGTCCAAGCAAGCCGATAAGTTTTCCATCAGGAATTTCATAAGTAAAGTTATTAACAGCAATAACTTCTTCGGCATTTTTCTTGTTTGGGAAAATCTTAGTTAACTTGTCTAATAAAACTTTCATAAATTATTCCTAGTGCCAACAATCAATCCTTTGTTTTGCACTTTCCTTTCTTAAAATTACATTGGGGACTGAACTTATATGAACTAAATCATATAACCAAGTTTTTAGCAATTACTTGCTTTACGAAATTTATTAATAACTTAATACTTAATAAAAATTAAAAGAGACTTGTTAAAAAGTCTCAAATTCTGATGAAACTAAATTATCATCAGAAGCTAATTTTATATCAAATAATGGGAAGATAGTTAAAATAAATCCAGAAATACTAATTAAAGAAGCAAATAACACTATTCCACTCCCTAATGTGTATGTAAATTTTATATTTGGATTCTCTGCTAATAGCGATGTTATTGTCTTGTTATTTGTAACTAAAGAATCAATAATTTGATTTTTAGAAAAAAGCATAATAGCTCCTGAAACAAATATCATTGCTCCTGAAATAGTTTTAAGAACAATGCTCTTTCTAGTTTCTTTATCAAGTCTAAATAAAACACCTGAAGTAACACCTGCAATAATTAACATTATTGAAAGAGCTATTAAAGCATTAAATGATGGAACAATGCTGAAACTTTCAGAAGAAGCTTCTGGTGCTTGACCTAGAGGCAATCTATATGTTTTATTCATTTCAATTATTTCATCTAATTTAGTTCCAAAATAAGTTCCTATACCCTTAAAAGTAATAGTAACAGATTCTGTCCATCTAACAGTACCATCACTATTTTTTAAAGTTCCACTGACGTATGAAGCATCTAAAGTATTTAATGTAGCCAATAAAACAAAAGCTAGAATTATAAGAGTAAAAGAGACAACAGGAACAACAATATTTAATATTTTAATTTTCCTCTTTCCCTTTTCTCCAGCAATTTTCAAGTAAGCAAAGTGATCTCTATTTAAAGTAATACTATGGAATAAAGTTATCGCGCAGGTAATGCATGATACAACCATAGTAATATAATAAAGAACAACCAAATATTGATTACTTTTTCCGCTACTTGTAACTGGTTCATTAACAAATTTTAAGTAGGTAGCATCTTTTGGTAATAGAATCATTAAAATAACTAACCCGATAAAACAAGCTGTCGCCAGTAGAGCTAAGATTGGACTTTTTTTGTCTTCTTCATCTTCCGAATTAAAAGTAGATATTACTAGCAAAATACCCCCAGCAATTCCAAAGATGGCAATTCCCATTAACCAAGCCACACTAATGTTAACTTTGGTATCTAGGATAAGCAAAAAAACGACGGCAACAATAGCAGCTATGCTGCCACTGATGAGCGCCATTAACTTACGAATCTTTTTAATCTCCATCTATTTTCTCCTATATATCATATAAATTATAAAAAAGATTCTATTTTTTTTCAACAGCCAAACAAAAACATTTATCTAATTTTAACAAAAATTTTAATTTGACTTAATAAATACTTTTTTTGCTGTCAATAATTCTTTGTTCTTCACATTTTTTAGCGGTAATTTCCTCCACGCTATTGAAAAAATATGTCTCATCCATATCAACTGCATACGTTGAAGATATAACATTAGCAATACCAGCTCTATCTTTACCAAATAAGGTCATTAATAAATCACAAGCAAGGATTATAACCGCTAATAAAAATCCATATAATCCCCCACTTAAATTAAAAACCATGAAAATAAATCCATAAACTGGCAATATTCTACTAACTAAAAATCTTCCAAATAAGAAACGAATAAATATTTGTCTTGGTCTAACTTTTATACCTTGCTTATCAATTAAGCCAATTCTTAAACATTTCATTCCAATTGTTTGACCATTTTTAAAAATCATCGGTACGACAAATTCTAAGATAAAATAGGTAATAAAAGCAGATATGGTTATCATTATTAAAGTCAATTGTGTCGATAAATCATAATAATAGCAGGCATCTTTATCTCTGTTAAAAGTTTCCCAACCAGTTAAGCATTCTTCTTTAGTTGTATCGCAAAAATCATAAGTTCCGTTTTTAAGAATATAGATTCCATGCTCAATATATTTTTGCTCTAGTAATTCATAGTTTTTTTGATACCCTACAATATATGATACTAGCCAAAGAACACCGACAAATAAAGTTGCAAAAATAATTACATCGATTAAATAAGCTCCTGCTCTTCTAATAAATGGAGCTTTTTTTGGATTATAGATTGATCTGTTATTCACCTTTTCCATTTTCTTGCTCCTTTAATTCACTTTTTTCAACTTCAATAAATATCAATTCCTTTTCTGGAGTTTGATTATTATATCCCATTTTATCTGCTACCACTGTAGAACAAAGAAAATCAGATAATGACAATTTTTCTTTTGTAAAGAAAATCATAAGAATAGATATTAATATAATCGCATAGCCAACATAAAAATACGTTGGAATAATCTCAAAGACTAAGAAAATTAAATAACGGAACATAATTTGTAATCTTGTTGCACTATCGCCACTTTTTTTAGATACAATCTGAAAGTGAAACGGCTTCATACCAATAGTGGCTCTATCATTAAATATTAACGCTGGCACTAAAAAAGTTACTGCTGAAGAAATTATAACACTAATATAGACTATCAATTTGTTATATGTTTCTAGTTGATTTCCAATTTTTTTTACATCTTCTCTTTGCCAAACAATTTCGTTTGCAATTTTTAATGCCGATCTATAAAAGTCATTCATCTTTGAGGCATCACCAACGGGAATATATATATTGTTAACTGCATCATAAGAAAAAACATCAGAATTAGCTTTTAAATTATTGTATGTTTCTATGTCATCAAACTCATCAAAGAAATATGTGAGTTTATTATCGTAATCATCTTTAATATATCCCACGCCACTTTCATCTACTTCATATATATGAAAAGATATCATTTTGTCTTCATATTCTTTATTGACATTTGGATAAGAACTACAACCATTAAAAATTGGTATCACAATGCAAAGCATCGCGACAATAAATAAAATAAATCCTATCAATAAGTCTAAGCATATCGCACCAAATCTACCAAATAATTTACTTTTACGATAAACATATGTTTGTTTCATTCGCTAACCTCTTTTGTCTTTTCCAATAATATTGGCTCTACTTTATTTTTATCTAATACCATAGTCTGTGCAATAAAATCATGTACTGATTGCTTATTTTTTGTCATAAATGTTATGATGCATGAAATAATTAAAGGTATGAAATATAAAAACATAGACATAATAACCTCAAAAATTGACAAGCACAAAAATCTTGTTAATACTTGCCATTTTTTTAATTCAAACTTATCATTTCTAATCGAAACAACTCTTAATTTAAATAATTTTTTACCTAGTGTTTCTCCAGATTTAAAAATCATTGGGAACAATAAATATACAATCGCTAAAGAAATCGTTATACTTAATATCTGAGTCATATTAGAATAAAAATACATTTTATTATATGCCTTTTGAACTTCCTTATTTTGACTAAGAAAGTAATCTGCAGCGCGAGAAATTGCCTCATTAAAGAATGTTTGATATGTTGTACTTACATTTTTATCATCGATGAAATCATAATTTAAAGATTCTTCGTTATATGAAAAAATAGTTGGATAATTTTTTTTGCTATCTTGATATTCTTTTTCTTTTTCTAAAGAATAGTTCATATAAAAAGAAGAAATAGCGGCATCATATTTTTCTTTTTTATCATAGTCAAATTCATAAGAAATAGTTGTTACTTGATTATCTTTTTGTATATATAATCCTGTTGAAAGCAATCCTTCTGAAAACGTATTATAACTATTTTTATAATCGTTTGAGTTCAAAATTATCGGACTTCCAACTAGATAAAAAAGCGAAAAATATAAAATGAAAAAAACAAAACCATCCACTAAGGCAGCAATTATACGAGTAGTCATGCTAGGTTTCATATCAGAATATTTCATTTAAAATTAACTCCTAATTACATTAAATATATCATGAATTCATAAAATTTAATAGTTTTTAATATAGTATTTTAGAGGTAACATATGCAAACATTAAAATATCGCCTAGTCGAAGAAGGTGATACCTTCTCTTCCGTTTTAAAACAATACTCAATGAATGAAATAGATTTAAAAAGATTAAATCCTTTAATTCGTGGTAGCAATCTTATTATTGGTACATTGATCTATATTTTTACTGAAGAAAATAAATCAAAAAAAATTATCAAAGATCAACTATACTATAATAATATCAAAGACATGAATATACTGTTACGTGAATATTATGTTTCTTTAATATTCGATTATAACGACTCTTATCTTCTCGAACAGAAACTACTAAATTGCTATAATGTTTTATCTAAACAATTATTAGCAAAGAAAAATGAACAGGATATTTTTGTTTCATTTTTAAATTCTCTACAAGTAAAAATGAACAATTTTATTAAGTCTTTAAAATCAAAAGAAGAAAAACAAATCAATACAAGTAAAGAAGAAATAAAAAAATGTATCAAAGATATTTCAACTTTCTTTATTCAAAACGATATTAATTTTTCTTCAAAAACAATTTCTAAAATCGTTGAAAACCAACTACTAATTATCGCAAAAATAATTAATAATAATCTATATGATACTTGGTCCATTGTTGATGAATCAATATCATTGTATTAAAAAAAGAGGATAATCTATGCCTCTTAGCATTTTCTCCTCTTTTTGAAAATCTTGACTTTTATTACTTAATAATGTTGTTAACTGTACCAGCACCAACAGTACGTCCACCCTCACGGATAGAGAACTTTGTACCTTGTTCAATTGCAACTGGGTGAATAAGTTCAACTGTTAATGTAACGTTATCACCTGGCATAACCATTTGAACATCAGCAGGTAATGTAATAACACCTGTAATATCAGTTGTACGGAAATAGAATTGTGGTCTGTAGTTTGTTAAGAAAGCAGTGTGACGTCCACCTTCTTCTTTTGTTAAAACGTAAACAGATGCATCAAATTTTGTATGTGGTGTAACTGTTCCTGGTTTTACTAATACTTGTCCACGAACTACTTCATCACGGTTGACACCTCTTAATAAGATACCAACGTTATCACCAGCCATAGCTTGGTCTAATGTCTTACGGAACATTTCAATACCAGTAATAACTGTTTTCTTTGTATCTCTAATACCAACGAGTTCAACTTCGTCGCCTAATTTAGCTGTACCACGTTCAACTCTACCAGTAACAACTGTTCCACGACCTGTAATTGTAACAACGTCTTCAATTGCAAGTAAGAATGGTTTATCAGTTGCACGAACTGGATCAGGAATATATGAATCAACAGCATTCATTAATTCGATAATAGCTTCTTCAGCTTCAGCATCACCTTGGAGAGCTTTTAAAGCTGAACCACGGATGATTGGAGTATCATCTCCTGGGAATCCATATTCATTTAAGATATCACGGATTTCCATTTCAACGATGTCGATTAATTCTGGATCATCAACTTGATCGCATTTATTTAAAAATACAACAATGTATGGAACACCAACTTGACGAGCAAGTAAGATGTGTTCACGAGTTTGTGGCATAACACCATCAGTAGCAGCAACAACAAGGATAGCGCCATCCATTTGTGCAGCACCGGTAATCATGTTCTTAACATAGTCAGCGTGGCCTGGGCAGTCAACGTGAGCATAGTGTCTTTTTTCTGTTTGATATTCAATGTGTGCAGTATTAATTGTAATACCACGAGCTTTTTCTTCTGGAGCAGCATCGATTTGATCGTAAGCTTTTTTCTCAGATAAGCCTCTCTTAGCTAAGACAGTTGTAATAGCAGCAGTTAAAGTTGTTTTACCATGGTCAACATGTCCAATGGTACCAATGTTTACGTGAGTTTTACTTCTGTCAAATTTTTCTTTTGCCATTGTTAAAATTCCTCCTATATTATTTTTTTAACATTTTTATGTTATAGCAAATTTTTTATAAAATCAACTACTCAAGTAAAATTTACTTAAGCAGTGATGATTTTAACTATTTTGTTATTTATTTGCGTTCTTTTTAATGATTTCGTCAGCAACGAATTTAGGACATTCTTCGTATCTGTCGAGTTCCATTGTATAGTTTGCTCTACCTTTTGTTAAAGAACGTAAATCGGTAACGTATCCGAACATATTTGCAAGTGGAACAGATGCATCAATAACTTCAGCATTACCTCTTGAGAAGTAACCATTAACGGTTCCTCTTCTTGAAGCAATATCTCCCATAACATCACCTAAATATTCATTAGGAACTGTTACTTCCACTTTCATAATTGGTTCAAGGATGACAGGATCACATTTTTTAGCAGCTTCTTTTAATGCTAATGAAGCAGCTACTTTATAAGCAGCTTCAGATGAGTCAACATCATGGTATGATCCATCAAATAAAGTTGCTTTTAAATCAATAATTGGATAACCAGCGATTAGACCTCTGTCTAATGATTCTTTTAATCCATCACAAGTAGGTTTAATAAATTCTCTTGGAACAACACCGCCAACGATTGCATCAACGAATTCAAATCCTTTATCTGGATTTGGTTCAAATCTAATCCAAACGTGACCATATTGACCATGTCCACCAGATTGTTTAATATAACGTCCTTCACATTCAGCAGTTTTTCTTATTGTTTCACGATAAGCAACTTCTGGAGCACCAACATTACATTGAACACCGAATTCATCTTTTAATCTTGTGACCATGACATCTAAGTGTAATTCACCAACACCAGAGATAATATTTTGACCAGTTTCTTGATTAGTAAAGAAATGGAATGTTGGGTCTTCTTCTGAAAGTTTTAATAAACCTGCTGTCATCTTATCTTGATCAGCTTTTGTCTTTGGTTCAATAGATTCTGAAATAACTGGATCTGAGAAAGCGATAGATTCAAGAATAACTGGATGATCTTCTGAACAAAGAGTATCACCAGTTGTAGTTGATTTAAGTCCAACTGCTGCACCAATATCACCAGCTAATACTTCTTCAACTTCTGTTCTATTATTTGAATGCATTAAGACTAAACGTGCAAATCTTTCTTTGACATCTTTAGTAGCATTTAATATATAAGTTCCAGACTTAGCAACACCAGAATAAACTCTGAAAAATGCTAATTTTCCAATGAATGGGTCTGTCATAATCTTAAATGCTAATGCTGCAAATGGTGCATCATCTTTTGGTTCACATACATATTCTGCTCCATCAGGTGTATGTCCAACTGCTGCTGGAATATCAACTGGTGAAGGCAAATAGTCAATAACAGCGTCAAGTAAGTTTTGAACACCTTTATTTTTATAAGCTGAACCAGCTAATACTGGGAAAAATTGACAAGATAGAACACCAGCACGAATAGCTTTTTTTGTTTCTTCAACTGTAGGTTCTTCTCCATCAAGAACTTTCATCATAATATCATCATCAAAGTTAGCTAAATTTTCAAATAATTTTTCTCTTAATTCAGCAACTTTTTCTTTGTATTCTTCTGGAATTTCGACGACTTCTTCTTTTTCACCTTTAACATCGGTATAAATATAACCTTTTTGTTCAACTATATCTATAACACCTTTTAAAGATGATTCAATTCCGATTGGATATTGAATTGCAGCAGCATTGGCACCTAATTTTTGTCCAATAGAAGCAACTGACATATCAAAATCAGCACCGATTGCATCTAGTTTATTAACGAAAACGATTCTTGGAACGTTGTATTTTGAGCCTTGTCTCCAAACAGTCTCTGTTTGAGGTTCAACACCATTTTTTCCATCAAGAACTGTAACCGCGCCATCAAGAACACGTAATGATCTTTCAACTTCGGCTGTAAAATCAACGTGACCTGGAGTGTCGATTAAGTTGATACGGTGATTTTTCCAATAACAAGTTGTAGCAGCAGAAGTAATAGTAATACCTCTATCTTGTTCTTGTTTCATCCAGTCCATGACAGCTGAACCATCATGAGTTTCACCAATTTTATGAGTTTTTCCTGTGTAGAAAAGTATTCTTTCAGAAACAGTGGTCTTACCGGCATCAATATGAGCCATGATACCTATGTTTCTTGTATTTTGAATTGGAAATTGACGAGCCATAAATTTTCTCCCCTTATAAAATTACCAACGGTAATGAGCGTATGCCTTATTAGCATCAGCCATTTTATGAACATCTTCTCTCTTCTTGACAGAAGCGCCAGTACCATTAGCAGCGTCAATAATTTCGCCTGCTAAGCGATCTTCCATTGATTTCTCATTTCTTAAACGAGAATAGTTAACTAACCATCTTAATCCAAGAGTAACTCTACGTTCTGCAGAGACTTCAACAGGAACTTGGTAGTTAGCAGCACCTACTCTTCTTACCTTTAATTCAAGAGCAGGCATAATGTTTCCGATTGCAACTTCGAAAACTTCCATAGCTGGTTTTCCAGTTTTAGCTTCAACCTTTTTAAATGCTTCGTATAAAATAGTTTGAGCTGTTCCTCTTTTACCATCTATCATGAGTTTATTAATTAAACGTGTTACTAGTTTTGAATTATAAATTGGATCTGGTAACACATCGCGTTTTGCGGTATAACCTTTACGTGGCATAAAATTCCTCCTTTCCTATATGAAATTATTTAGCAGCTTTAGGCTTTTTAGCGCCGTATAATGATCTTCCTTGTTTTCTATCAGCAACACCAGCGCAGTCTTTAACACCACGGATAATGTGATAACGAACACCAGGTAAATCCTTAACACGTCCGCCACGAATGAAAACTGTTGAGTGCTCTTGTAAATTGTGTCCTTCTCCACCGATATAAGCTGTGACTTCGTATCCATTTGATAAACGTACACGAGCGTACTTACGCATAGCAGAGTTAGGTTTCTTAGGTGTCATTGTTCCAACACGGGTACAAACACCACGTTTTTGAGCAGCAGCTTGATTTGTTTGCTTACTTGCTAATGAATTCCAGCGGAAATTTAATGCTGGAGCTTTAGATTTTTCTACTGATTTAGAACGTCCTTGACGAACTAATTGATTAATGGTTGGCATAGAATATCTCCTTTCCTTTCTTTGTCGGTTACGTATCCAGGCGTTCACTAATTTTTCAAAAAATAAGTTGCCTTAGCAACATGAAACGCTTGGCTATGTGACCACACGCTAGACTATAATAACAAAAAGCCTTTATTTGCGCAAGAAAAATTTGCGATTTTTTGTTTTTATTTTCGATAAACTCATTAAACAAAGAATTTATATATTAATTATGTGTATTTTTTATAAAAATATTATTTTCTTTTACTTTTATTTTTATGACGATAAAATCTATCTAATAATAAGCCGGCAACACATGAACAAATAGTTCCTATGATGCCATAAATCATAAAATCAGTTGGATTAGTAGAGCCATATGCTTGCCTAATAGCGATAACTGTAGTCGGTATTAAAGTCACACCCGCTGTATTTAAAACAAGAAATGTAACCATGTCATCACTAGCCACTTTTTTATCTAACTCAGGAGATATTTCCTGCAAGCGTTTTATCCCATTTAATCCGGCTGGAGTCGCCGCAAAACCAAGTCCAAACATATTAGCTGCGATATTAGTTGAAATATATTTTTTTGCTTTTTCATCTTTCAACGTTGGCATAATTAAATTTAGCAAAGGGTCTAGAGCTTTAGCTATAATGTCAATTAAGCCCGAGTCATACATTATCATCATTACCCCATTCCAGAAACAAGCTGAAAAAACTAACGTAATAGTTAAAGATAGCGCTTCTTCTGGCAAAGATAAAATAGCATTGGCCATAGTTTGAAATCTGCCAGTGATTAGTCCATAAAAAAGGCATATTAAAGTAATTCCTATCCAAATAACATTCATATTAAAGAATATGCAAAGTGAATAGCGATTAATTACTTAGATTTGTTTTAAAACTCTATCTCTAAGCCATCGTAGCTGACGATAATGTCAATATTTTGGCATTTTTTAATTAATTCATCATATGTTGCTAAACCATTATGAGAAAAATGATTGATTACCTTTATAGTCTTATTATCGATTAAATTCATCGAATATAATTTATCTAATAGTTTTTTAACCACTGGTAATGACATATGATTATTTACCCAGTTTTCTTGTATTCCACCCGTGCAATCAAGAGAAATAAAATCTATTTTCTTATTATATTGTTTTAAAATTTCAAACACTTCATCTTTAAAATATCCCGTGTCATGACAATAAAACAAGGTTTTTTGTCCATCATCTATCAAATATATTAACGGAGAAGATTTAGGATCATGATTTGCAGGTAACGCTAACACTTTATATCTTCCAATATCATATATTTTTCCTTTTAGCATAAGATGAGGGATAATTGCATTTTTCATATATTCATTTTTACATGCGTTTTCTAGCTTAAAATAAGCATCTTCGCCCGAATAAAAATTTAATGTTTTATTCTTATTATAATGAACATAATCACGTCTTGAACTTTCTATATCTTCTAAATAAAAATGATCAGAATGACTATGACTTATCAAGCAATTTTCAATTTTCTTAAAATCAATGCCATATGATAAGTGATGTATATAGGTATCTGGATTAAAATCAATTAACAAATCATCATTAATTAAAGCTTGTGATCTAGTTCGCACATTTTTTCCACCAAGAAGCAAAGATCGTTTACAGATTTCACATTCACAAAACATCGCTGGAATGCCTTCATATGCTGCAGTGCCTAAGTATTTTATTTTCATATACATCCCTCTTCATCTTAATTATTAGAATATAAGACTTCATTTACTTTATTAAAAGTTTCATTTATAGTCGAAACAATTGCTAACATCTCATCGTTATTAATTATTGAAGGTCGATATTTAATATTATCAATTTCTATTTTTAAAATTGCTTGTGCCATTACTAATCCTGCGATATATCTTCCATAATCATAACTTAAGTGAAAACCATCTCTAGATAATTTACCATTTAACAAAGCTTGTTTTCTAGCAGATTTAATAGCTAAACCAACCGGAATTATTTTACATATTTTTTCATTATTAATTATTTTAGCTTTTACACATTCTAATATCTTTTCATCCATGATTTGTTGATCATTTCCATATCTTTTAAATTCTGGGTGGTTAGAGTCTTTTTCATATGACCATGTCATAATCCACATAAAATCAACTTTTTTTAAAGCATTATTATTAATATAGTCAATAAAAAAGTTTAAGTCATCATATGAAGACATTATTCCACTATCATGAGAAGCTTGTTGAAGTGTAACAATATCCCAATCTTCATCCTCTAATGCTTTTTTTATTGAATAATCTTTATGATTAATAAATCCACAACCCATATCTTTACGATATTCATACGCTGAAAGATTGTTCTCAGCATTATAACGATGCATTTTTAAAGAACAACCGCCAATAAAAAGAACTCCAATAATGACCTCTTCATTAAAGTCATTAGCTATTTTAGAAAAATATTCAAACGAATCATCTGCAAAGCTATTTCCAATTGCTAAAATTTTCATTGTTTTTTAATAACTCCCTAGAGGTAAAACCATCTCTATACTTACATAACCTTCGCTATCTTCAATAAAACAAATCTCAATATTACCATTTATATACGCATCATTTGCCGCTCTATATTTAAATCCAGCATTAGAAAGTAATAACTTACTATCTCTTAATTTATTTGCTGGAATAGCCTCATAAGAAGATAATGTTAAATAGACCTCGTCTGTTTCATTAGAAACATTTCCTGAAACAACAAACGGAATATCATTAGGCAAAAACATCACTATTTCTTTGTTGTTTTCATTAACTAAAGCTTTATCAAACACTTGCTTAGGATTAACCACTTCTATCACATTATGATTATAAAAATTAAATAAAAGCGTTTCATCTTCCCAAGAAGTGATATTTACTGATGTTATAAAATTATCCCAAGTATTATTTGGGATGCTAGTTTCATTAAATTTATCAAAAATCAGATGATTAGAGATTAAAAGCGACTCTGATTCACTATTAACATACATCGGGAAATTAATTTCAATTAACTTCTTGTCTTTAATTAAAAATCTAATTCCTCCAGCAGAAGAAAAAAACATTCCTGAATAATATTCATTAACATCAATAAAATCTATTACTTCATTCATATCTGGATAGGCTTCATAAGTTTTAATACCATTTTCATCCGTGGAAATATATCTAAAGACATCTTTAGAAAAATCAAAGGTAGGTAAATAATTAGTTATTGGCTGATTAGTTAATTTACCATATAATTTATTACCGATAGAATCAAATGTATATAAAGAATCATTCGTATGCAAACCACTATAGGAATTTAATCCATCGTAAAATGTAGTTATTAATACATCTTTGTCACTTATTTGCGTTTGTTTCATAGTGAAATATTCTTTAACACCTTCAGTGTCACTAGCAATTGAAGTAATTGTATAATTTTTACGTGACCTAATATCATTCAAAGCTTCACCTAAGTCATCGTTGTTTTCATCTATGGCATATGGCGCTACTTGATTGATGGATGTTGTTCCTATATTATCAAATGTAGTATTTAAAATTCTTCCATACATATATCCAATATAGACATCATCACTTTCTTTTTCTTGAAAAGTAATCGAAGTAATGTGATTATCTTCTAAATGCAAAATCATTGACTCTAAATCAAACGCAGATACTGGAACAATTGAATGGACAAAATAAAGTGGTATATCTGTTAAATCAGCAGAATATCTATAAGTATTTTCATCTATAGCTTCAAAATCATTGCTTGATAAATAGGCAAAGAAATTAAAATATACACTATTATCCCATAAATATTTATTTCCTTGAGCATCTAACGAATACTCTCTTTGAACCACGTTATGACGGTCTAAATATGTGTAAGAAGCATATCCATCTTCACTCTTAAGCAAATCTATAGAAGAGGCGATATATTCACTATCATAAATATAAGCATTTAAGTTATAGGCATCATCTGTAATTTTCGAATAAACATCAAAATGTTGAAGATTATTTTTTTCTTCACTTTTACCTATTTCATAATAATATATTTCATAATTTGTTCTAAAAGTAATATTATTAACGCTAACTTCTTCAAGAGCAATTCTAAGTTTAGGATTTAAATCGATTGAACTTGATTCAACACTATTGGATTCATTTATACTAGATGATATAAATTCAGATGAACTATCTTGACTAAAATTAGAAGATTCTGAAACATTGTTACATGAAATTAAAAACATCGCGGATATTAAGAAAATTATTTTAACTTTCATTTTAAATTCCTCCCCATAATCAATAAAACAAAAAGACATAACTTTGTTTTAATATATTAGCAAAAATGTAGTATCTAATAAAATAAAATTAAAAAAATGATTTAATTTTATAATAAATTAGTTTTTTCACATCATTTTAATTAGTTTTATGTATATACATTCTACTTAAATATGATTGATCACATCCGTGAACCATACACAAAAATTCCCAACCATATCTTTCATAAAAAGAAGTATGATCAGTTACTAGATATAAAGTATTAATTCCTTTTGCTTTCATATCTTCACAAACAAAGTTTAACAAATTACCCGCGATACCTAAGCATCTTCTATTTTCATCTACATAAACTGCACATACATTAGGCGAAAGGTCCTTTCGTTCATGAAAATCATTTTCTATAACTCCTAAACCACCGATAATTTTATTATCTTCCATAGCTAAGTACCATTGAGGCACCGCCTTTAATTTTAAAAGACTTTCATCCATGCTTTTTAAGTATTCATGAACTGGTATTCCCCATTTATCATGAAAAAATTCTGCTGCCTTAAGCCTTAAATTTGGTCTATCAATTAATTTTACTATTTTATAATCCATATTATATCCTTAAAAATATTAAAATAAGCTACCTAAAAGATAGCTTATTCAATTTATTAATTATTTGTGGATGTACCTGGAATAATTATATCTACTCCATTAGTACCTGTTACAACTTCAGGAAGTTGTCCATCCCATTTTTCTAAATATTCTAAATACTTAACAAACTCAACTATAATAGATAAATCTTCTTTAGTATGTTGTTCATCATAAACAATTGAATATTTTGTACTTGCTAATGATGTTGTAATAGTAGTTACTTGTTGTCCTTCTGTTTCCGCGACTACACCAACAGCAGGCTTAACATCAACTTCTTCCTCTTTAGTCAATTCAGAAATTGTTTCATTTGTTTCAATGTTCTTAACAACTGTTTCAGTTTTAACAATATATTTTTCAGTAACTTCAAAACCTAAAGATTTTGCTAATTCAACAATCTTAATAGCCATCGCTTCAGCTGATGCAGAAGCAATAATCTTTTGGCTTTCCGCATTACCACGTGCTTCTTCTATTTTAGCTTGAGCAGTTAACTTTGCCACTTCTAATTCTTGTTCTGCTTTAGTTATCGCTGCTTCTTTTTGTTGTTCAGCAACAACTTTATCTTCAACAGCTTTTTCAAACTCCTCAGTGAAATCAATGTTTGTTAAATTAACTGCAGTAACAGTAACATAATATGGTGAGCCAACTGCTTCTTTAATTGAATTTTCAACTTCAGGAGATATCATTGCACGTGTTTCGATTATTTTCATTGCGGTATATTTTGATAAAATTGATTTTACTTTATCATCTGAGACTTTTTCAATACGTTGTTCTAATGAATTCATATTTGTATACTCAGTAAGAATATTTTCAGCTTTTGTTGGATCAATTTTATATTGAATAGTTAATTGAATATCCATTGTTTGAGCATCACTCGAATAAGAAACAGTATTAATATCTAATTTTTGAATAGTTGTGTCAAAATAAATATATTCATTTGTAAGATAGAAATCAAAATATGTTCCTGGCATTCTTGTGCCAACAACTTTACCTAAACTTTTTACAACCGCGACCTGTCCAGCTTCTACTTGATAGAAAGATCCAGGAATTAATAAGCATAATATCAAGCTAGCTATTGCCATAGAACCACCTATTGTTTTAATTTTTTTCTTTCCTTTTTGTGTTAAATCTACAGTGTAGCCTTTACTTTTTTTATTAATGTTTCCTGAAGAATACACTAACAAAACGACACCTATAACTAAAAGTGCCAAAAATACGATATACAAAATTGTTCTAATCATAAATAAATCCTCCTTTTTTATTAATAGACAATTACATATAAAAAGACCATGGCTTTTTAACCACGATCTTGCGAAATCTTTAATGATTAGTAATTCCAGCTTTTTAAACGTGTTGTTGAAATTACTCTAGTACGCTACTCCTCTTGGCAATATATAATATAGCACACACTATCAAAATATTCAATATTTTGCAAAAAATAATTTGTAATATTGTTAATCTAAAATGAAAAAGCAACAAAGGGAAGAAAAAGTGTTGCAATACGAAAAGTGAAAAAAATGATAAAATAAAAAAGAGCCAAG
>CABUOQ010000024.1 GCA_902493275.1 uncultured Bacillota bacterium
AAATGAATGGAGTCGATATATCTCCTTTATGGAGGAAGATAAAGATAAGAAGATAGTTAAGGATAATACTATCGAATCAATTAATATTGCTATTAAATACTATAAAAATAAAAAATACGATAAGGCCATTGAAATATTTAAGGAGAAGGCAAGTTTAAATGATAAGGTTGCTCAATTTTATTTAGGATATTGTTATTATAATGGCTATGGAGTTAAAAAAATTTTTTATGAAGCATTTAAATGATATAAAAATTCTGCTAAGCAAAATTATGATTTGGCACTTTATAACATAGGAATATGCTATGAAAATGGTTTTGGTGTAGATACAAATTTAATTGAAGCTTATAAATATTATGATTTAGCAGTTGAACAAGGTAATGCAGACATTCAATATGAAGTGGCTGTTCGTTATGAAAGTTTGAAATATTATGATAAAGCTTTCAAGTACTATAAGCTAGCTGCTAATCAGGGACATGCAAAAGCCCAGTATAAATTGGGTAAATGTTATTACGATTGTCAAGGCGTAAAACAAGATTATAGAGAAGCTTTTAAATATTTTAGAGATGCAAAAATAAGCTACGATAGAAATGATATGAAATTTTTATGCCGTCATAATAATGCTTGTCAACATTGTGGCGGAACTTTTGAAGGAAAATTCTTTAAGAAATGTTCTAAGTGTGGAAAAGTAAAAAATTATATATCTTTTAAACATAAGAAATAATCTAATTATTAATATTTAATAAAAAGGTGATTGTTTAATTTGTGCTATGATATCTCCTTTTGTTTTGCTTTGATATTTCATGTCATAAGTTAATTGATATTTAAATATGATTAAGTATGAAAATATTAAGCAAGTTAAAAATTTTTTTGAAGCAATTTAATTCTCCGTTAATTTATATTTTAATTATTTCATCAGCGATTTCTTTTTATTTAAAAGAATATATTGATGCTGCGATTATTCTTGTCGTAATAATGATTAATTCAATAATTGGTTTTATCCAGGAAATACGAGCAGATGAAGCTCTTGAAGCATTGAAAAAGATGTCTTCACCCCATAGTTTAATAAAAGTAGGAGATAAGGTTGTAAAAATACTTTCAAGTGAGATAAAAGTAGGAGATATTTTAATATTGCAAGAAGGTCAAATTATTGCCGCAGATGCAGTGTTAATAAAAAGTAATGGCTTAAAAATCGATGAATCATCATTAACTGGTGAATCAATCAGAGTTGAAAAAGAAGTTTCATCAGATGATAAAATTGGCCATGTTTTTGAATCCACAATTGTCGTTTCTGGAAATGGTGAAGCTAAAGTTATTTCAATTGGTAAAGATACTGAATTTGGTAAGATTTCAACTTTTGTTAAAGAAAAAGATGTTTTGACACCTTTGCAAATTAAATTGAACACATTAAGCAAGATTTTAGGCATTGGTACAATAGGAGTGTGTTTAATAATATTTTTAATCTCATTATTAAGAAATGGAGAAATATATGAGATGTTGATAACATCTATTTCTCTTGCGGTTGCTGTTATTCCGGAAGGATTAATTGCTGTGGTTACAATTACTTTATCAATCGGTGTGCAAAAATTAGTTAATGTTAATACGATAGTGAGAAACTTGCCATCTGTTGAAACATTGGGCTCTATTTCTTTGGTTTGCTCAGATAAGACGGGAACTATCACAGAAAATAAAATGACAGTAGAAAGTATTCTGACCTTTCATAATGAGGATATATTATTAAAAGCGATGGTTTTATGTAATGATTCGACTTTAGATAATGGTGATCCTACAGAGATAGCTTTAATTGAATATGCAAAAAAAAGAACAAATTTGATGCAAATCAATAAATCATATCCACGAATAAAAGAAATTCCTTTTTCTTCTGAAAGTAAAATGATGACCACCATTCATTTACATCAAAATCAAAACATTACCTTTTTTAAAGGAGCATATGAAGTAATCATATCGATATGTAAATATTATTTAGATCACGATAATTTAGTTCCTTTAAATTATCAAAATCGTCAGATGATAAATAATATGGCCAGCGCTTTATATGATAAAGCTTTGAGAGTATTAGCGTTTGCTTATGAAGAAAATGATAAAAAGGTTTTTATCGGTCTTATTGGCGAAAAAGATCCAGTTAGAGAAGGGGTAGTTTCATCAATTCAAATTTTAAAAGAAGCGGGTATTAAAACTGTAATGATAACAGGAGATCATATTCAAACCGCGAAGGCAATAGGAGAAGAATTATCTTTGTATGAGTCAAAAGAAAATATTTGCTTAGGAGATCACATCGATGTGTTAAACGAAGATGAACTAGACAAAGTAAGTATTTTTGCTCGAGTTTCACCTTTGAATAAAATGAAAATTGTGAAAAGATTTAAAGCTTTAGGATATGTTACGGCGATGACTGGTGATGGAGTGAATGATGCACCATCTTTAAAAGAAGCTGATGTAGGCATTGCCATGGGAAAATCAGGAACTGAAGTTGCGCGTTCAGTCAGTGATATTATTTTAACTGATGATAATTTTTCGACGATTGAAAAGGCGATAGAAACGGGAAGAATTATCTATGATAATATTAAGAAAACGGTTATCTTTTTATTAAGTTCAAATCTAGCTGAAGTATTAATAATGTTTTTATGCTTAATTTTAAATTTTCCTTTACCTTTAATAGCAATTCATATTTTATGGGTTAATTTAATCTCAGATTCTTTACCAGCTTTAGCTTTAGGAAGTGATAAGTCGATGGAAGATGTTATGAAGCAATCTCCGCGAAAAAAAGAGAGTTCAATCTTAGATAACGGAGGATGGAAGACAACGATTATTTATGGCTCATGCATCTGTTTAACAACCTTCTTAGGTTTTTGTCTACTACCTTTAATTGAAATCATTAAAAGTGGAAACTTTAATATTTCCACTTTATATGGTGATATTTTAAATCAATTTCAAAACGAATTTATCTTAAAAAAAGCAAGGACAATCGCTTTTACTATATTGGGAATTTCTGAATTGTTTCATATGATTGGAATGTCAGATACCAAGACTTCTATTTTTAAAATATTAAAAAAGAAAAATTATTTTATGTTCGTTGTTATATTGATTGGAGTATTGCTACAAGTGATAGTAACTGAAATTCCATTTTTAGTTGCAACATTTAAAACTGAATCTTTAACTTTATTGGAATGGACATGGTTATTACTTATGTCGTGTTTTCCATTAATTGTTCATGAAATAATTCGTTAACGCTTATGAATATTGTTTTGTAAACTTATTTGTGAGGCATACGTTAGCATTATCTGACCGACAGATTCGATAAAGTTTCCCAAGCTATTTCCTTGATACGCAGTTAAGCCTTGGCTTAAACTAATCCCAACAATAGAAGCTAAAATTATCAATTCATTTGGACTTAATTTATTTAAAAAATTTGCATAGTTTTTAACATCTTCATCTGAAAAAGGATTCATATCAATAAACTATATGAATTAAAATATAAAAACTTGATTGTAATTATTTTACCTCTATTGGAAATGACAAAATATTATTTTTAAAAACTAGTTCTTTTGAATCAACTAAATCGTGGATGATATTTTCAATTCTAAAATATTGATGTTGGTTCATCTTAGTATAGCCTAAACACTTAAGGATTAATTTAATTGTGTAATCAATGTCAAATGATTGGTGTGAAATTAATACTTTTACACCTTCGGCGATTTCTTCGTTAGAGATAAGAGTTAAATCACGAGTAACATCTTTTAAGGCACGTCTAAAGCAAATTTGTTGATCATTTACAAAGACAAAAAAGTTTGATACTCTAATTAATTTTTGGCTGATTAACTCATATAAACTTGGATAATAATCTTGTCCAATAATGGTCTCTAATTCGTTTTTGCTAATTGGACAAATAAGTTTTAAATAATCTAGCAAGATATCTATTTTTTTGCGATTAGTTTGATTAGAAGATATCTTAAAAAAGGTTTGCTTTGGATCAGGATAAGAATTAAATATAACCTCGGTTAAAGGTTTTAAGTGGGTGACTTTGTGAGTCTTAACCATATTAGAACTTTTTATAATGAAATTCTCTAATTTTTCAATTTCTTCTTTTTCATTTAAGAAGAATAAAATGGAGATAATACGATAGCTAATAAAACCATTATCCTCTAGCAGTTTATTGGAGCGATTAAAACTTTCTATCGCGCTTTCAAGAGAATAATAATTTAATTTATCGATAATTATGGCAACCGAATTAGATGAAGAAGGCATTCTAACTACGATATCGATAATGCCATTACTAATACTAACATCTTGATTAACAAGATAATTTTTTTCTCTTAAGATTCTTATAATATGTTGCTTAAGATTTATATCTGTTTTATTACTACTTAATAAATTAATATTATATGAAGATGAAACATAATTTATATGCTTAAAGTTATTTAATGCGGCACATATATAACTTTCATTATGATGTTTTATTAATTTATCATCAAAGCTATCTACAATATATTGATAATCAAAAACAATAATTTGTTGGCAATGGTAATTACTTAAAATAACTTGTTTACTTAACATATTCTCATTGCTGATAACAATATTCAAATTGAAGTTATATCCGCTTTCACTTAATAATTCTGGAGCTTGATTAGCATGAACAAGAATTATTGGAAAATTGATTAATATGCTATTTTTTAATTTCTTTAATATCTCTCTTAGAGTTAAAATTTTTATTTCACTTTCTGATATATCATTAAGATATGATAATTCATTAGAATGAATAGGTATGGCTTTATTATTTAAATTGATTTTAACATTGTTTTTTATGAATGCCATGATCTCTTCTAATCTTGCGGCATCAAAATCTTCATAATTTTTAAAATTCAAAGTGAAAGATTCGTTATCAAAATTATTAAATAGCGGATTATTTTTGATAATCATCGAAGCGTAATCATGATAAAGTCGTTTGAAGAACATTGGAATATAAGCATTTGAATTATCATATTTTAATAATTCATAAGCTAAATTAGGAATTATCCTATTTAGTTTTTGCTTTGTAAGATAAAAATCTAAATAATCATTGATAATTGAAAAGTTTTTGCTAGCGTCATTTATTTTGGCTGCGAGAGAGATTAATGGTATGGTGGTAAAATCAACTAAAGCTAAATCAAAATAAGGTTGTAAGCTATTAATTAAATGATAAAGATGATTAAATGCGATTTGACATTTTTTATGTTTATCATCGAAATTAGATAAGTCTGTATCTTTTAATGACAAGATATTTTCATATGAATATTCATGACCTTGTTGATTTAAAAATTGACAATTAGTGGAAAACTTCTTTATAGTTCTAATTTGTTTTTCAATTCTTTCAATGTTATATACCCCTTCAGAATAAAATTCTTTAAATAATGGATAATTGTCATTGATAGATTTTAATTCATCCTCTAATAAATAGTATTCATGAAGTTCACTATAAAGATGTTTTAATATGGACTCATCAATTTTAACTTTAGACATGAAATATTGTTGATAAGATTTTAATATTTTCTTAGAAATTTTTTCGCTTTGTAATTGAGTTTCAAGTTTTTTTACGTCGATTAAAAATACTTTTTCATCATATAATGAAATAATTTTGGCTCTTATTGAGGATAAGAAATAAAATTGTTTATTGTGGTAATTTAATTTATCGATTATTTCTTGATAATTAGAAATATTAAACCATTCTTGATTTAATGAGAGTATTTCATTCAAAGATGAAAAAATGTTTAATAAGCATTTCATCTCTTTTAAATTATTTGGAATAGGGAATGAATAACTCACATGCATGTCTTCAAAACAGCGCATGGAAGGAGTGAACTCATTACTTAATTCAATCATTTTTTCTCTAATTAATTGATAGTCATTTTGTTTTAACTTTAAACTATTAAATCCATAGAAAGGATGATCTTTATAATTGCATTTTAAATTAGTAATTGTTTTGACAAAATCATTTATGGATTTGACATATTCTTGAACCTTAATTTCATCGATTGATTCAATGTTAGGGATGTTAAAATCGATTAAATCAACATCGCTTAAGTTATAATATTCACTTATTGCTTTATTGATTGAGAGGTTCAATGGTTCATTAGCTTTTCTTAAAGCATTAATTAATTTTTTATAGTTATTTTTTAAAAGATAATATCCATCAGTAGTTTCATCAATTATTTTCGAATCTAATAATTTATTATCATATTCAAGTTTTTCTCTATTTTTTATTTTTTCAAAAAGATTAGTCTTATTAATATTGACTTTATCTAAATCTAAAAATAAATTTCCAAGATTATTTTCTTTTAAAATTTTTATGATTTGAGATTTAGATTCATCATCGCCATAAGTTATTAAAATATTTTTATTATTTAATAAATAATTATAAAAAATATTACTTAATAAGTGCTCTTTGTTTTGGACGGAATTGGTTTTAATGATAACATTTTCGGTAGTGTTTAGGAGTTTAAAAATTTTATATTCTTCATTATCAAGATTTAACATTGATAGAAAATGATTATCTAGTCTTTGAGAAGATGGCTTATTGAAATTAAAAAACTCAGAATTAATATAAGAAATTGATTTTACCAATGGTAATTTTGCAATTTCTTTTTGATGATTTTCAAAATCGCGATAATTTAAATACGCTTCAAGGTTAAAATTGGTTAAGAAGCACCCATTATTAACCGAAAAATGGTTAATTTTTACTTTTGAAGCTACGTAAGTTAAATATTCGATTAAAGAAAAATTGTTTTCAAGTGGAAATGAAAGATCTATTCTTCTTGTGCTAATTAATAAATCTATGAGAGGATAGTTTAAATATAATTCATGATTTATATTACTGATTTGATAGACTTTATCTTTTTCGATGCATTCAATTTTTACTGGCATCAAAACTAGTGGAGCGGATTTAATAGACATTTTAGAATCATCAAAATAATCTAAGATTCCAAATGTGAGATAAATTTCATGATATTTATCGATTAATAGATCAAGTTTTTCGTTTTGTAAATGTGAATCATCCGCGGTGTAAATTAAAGTTCTCTTCATTTGCAAATTTTCAATTTCAGCATCGTTAAGAGCTTGGGTTAAGGTTTTGTTGATTAAATCTAAATTTGCAAAACGAATTGTTCTTCCTTTTGTGAGTAAGTTAAAAATATCATCGTATTGGCGATTAGTCATCCTCAATGACAAGGAGGTGGAATAGTTGAAGCTTGTTAGATTTTTTTGATTATATTCTTCTAAAAATGACTGCTTCCATAAATTTACTTTTAATTGATTTTCCATATTTCTTTTTTTAGTATAGCATATAGATTTATTCAAATCTATTATGCATTAAATTAATTTTTAAATGTTATTGAAATAATAGCATAAATTTGTCTTTAATAAAAATTAAATTTATATTTTGATGAAAATTGAAAATGCCGTTATGGTTGAATATAATTATTATATGAAGTAGAAAATAAGACTTATGTAATTTTACTTTTTAAACGAAAAATAATTTTACATCTATCCTATTTTATATTTCATGAATGGGGAGAGATATTTATAATGGAATTATTTTTGCAAAAAGTACAAACAAAATTAGAATATAATTTTATTAATCAAAATTTGCTTTATCAAGCTTTTATTCGCAAATCATATTATGAAGAAAACAAAGAAACATTGACGCAAATGAGCCTTTCACATAATGAAATCTTAGAATATTTAGGTGATGCTTTTTTAAATTGTGTGATTGCAAATGAATTAGTTAAAAAGAATTCACAAATGAAAAAAGGATTAATATGCGATAAGACAGAAGGTGAATTATCTTCATTGCGCGCAGATTTAATAAAGAAAGAAACATTATCTAATGCGATAGAAAAGTTAGGATTCGAAAAATACTTATTATTAAGTGAGGGAGATAAAAAGCTCTTCGTGCAAAATGAGCAATCTGTTAAAGAGGATTTATTTGAAGCGATTATTGGGGCTGTTGGATTAGATTGCCGGGGAAATCTTGAGACTATAACAAGAATTGTGATGAAAATGCTTGATTTTCATATAAGTGATGATGAATGTGAAGATGTTTTTTCACAAAAGCTTATATCATACGCTCAAAAGAACAAGACTTTACCACCAGAATACAAATACTTTAAAATCCAAGAAGGATTCCGCTGTGTAATAACTTTTGATGTGGTAAATTCTTCAGGATTAGTAAAATGCCAAATGTGTGAAGGAAAAGGAAATACTAATCTAAAGGCTAAAAAAGAGGCTTCGTTTAATGCTTGGAGCGTAATTGATAAGCAAGTTAGTAAAAGTGTATTTCCAACATTTGATTTAGAAAATGCAATTAATGTTTTACAAGAATTAAATCAAAAGAAAATAATTGAAGAAATTAAATACGATTTTTCTCAAGATAAAGGCGATTGGATATGTAAGTGTTCGGTGTCTTCAAACGAAGCACTAGGTAGGGGCGTAACTAAAAAGGACTCTAAAAAATCAGCATCGTTTGAAATGTTAAATATTTTAAAACAAAAGTAGTTTTTTAAATAGCATAAGACATAATAAATAACTATATTATTTTATTGTAAAAATAAATCTTAAAGAATTATAATCTATGTGAAAATTATTGGTTAAATATATGAAAGTTTCGGAATTAAAAATTAATGAAAAGAAAAAAATTGTAAAAGTAAATGGAACGGGTAATTTGCGTCATCGTTTGTTAGAGATGGGAATCATCCCAGGAACATGGATTCAAATTACAAAGATGGCTCCTTTAGGTGATCCAATTCAAATCCATATTCGCGGATATGAATTATCGATAAGAAAAGATGATGCAGAGCTTATTGAAGTGGAGGATAATTAAAAATGTTAATTGCCCTTGTTGGTAATCAAAATTGTGGTAAGACAACTCTTTTTAATGCACTTACAGGTTCTAATCAACACGTAGGTAATTTTCCTGGTGTAACTGTAGATTCTAAAATCGGAAAGATTAAAGACGCTAAAGAAGATATTGAAATAACTGATTTGCCTGGAATATACTCTCTTTCTCCATATTCTAATGAAGAAATTGTCACACGTGATTATATCTTAAAAAATAAACCGGATATTATATTGAACATTGTCGATGCAACAAATATTGAAAGAAATCTATATTTGACTCTTCAGCTCGCGGAATTAAATATTCCAATGGTCATTGCTTTAAATATGATGGATGAAGTGCGCAATGCAGGAAATAGCATTGATTTAAATTTGCTTGAAAAGAATTTAGGAATTGAGGTATGTTCAATTTCTGCATCCAAAAATGAAGGCGTTTCAGAATTACTCGAACATATAAAGAGAATTGCCTCTACGCATTCTCTACCTAAAAATCCTGATATTTGTTCATCATCATCTCCAGTGCATAGAGCAATCCACGCGATGATGAATCTTATTGAAGATCATGCTAAAGAGCTAAATCTTCCATTACGATATATGGCAACGAGATTGATTGAAGGCGATGAAATTTTAGAAAAAAGTACTAAACTCTCTGAAAATGAAATTGATATGTTAGGTCATATCGTTAAAGAGATGGAACATGATTGTGATTTAGATCGAGAAGCAGCTTTGGCTTCAATGCGTTATGAATATATTGATAAGGTTTGCTCTAAATGTGTTTTTAGAGTTAATCAATTTACTAAAGAGCAAATTCTTTCAAATAAGATTGATAAGATCCTTACTAATAAATATTTAGCATTCCCTATTTTTATAATTATTATGGGATTAGTTTTTTATCTAACATTCGGATTGATAGGATATTATTTATCTAATTGGCTTGATATGGGAATAACTTATTTAACATCATTAATTAGGCAAGGCATGATAAATCTAGACATTAACAAGGTTGTTATATCTTTAGTGTGCGATGGCGTTTTAGGTGGTGTTGGCTCAGTTTTGGCCTTTATACCAACGATAATTACCTTGTTTTTATTCTTAAGTTTATTAGAAGATTCTGGCTATATGGCAAGAGTGGCTTTCATTATGGATAAACCATTAAGAAAATTAGGCTTATCTGGTAGAAGTTTTGTTCCAATGTTAATCGGTTTTGGTTGTTCGGTGCCAGCGGTTATGGCGTCTAGAACTTTGACGAGTGATCGAGATAAAAAATTAACTATCATGTTAACACCATATATGTCTTGTTCGGCTAAATTGCCAGTGTTTTCTATGTTAACAGCGGCGTTTTTTGGTGTTAATTCAGCTTGGATTATGATTCTTTTATATTTGATAGGAATCATTATGGCAGTTATCGCAGCGCTGATTTCAAAGATAGTTGTTAAAGGTAAACCAACACCTTTCATGATGGAACTTCCAGCATATCGTTTGCCAGGAGCCAAGACAACATTATTATTAATGTGGGATAAAGCTAAAGATTTCATAAAGAAAGCTTTTACAATTATCTTTGTGGCTACGGTTATAATTTGGTTCTTAAAGAGCTTTAACACGAGATTGTATTATGTTGAAAATAGTGAAGAATCAATCTTAGCGATAATTGCTAAATTCTTAACACCTATTTTTAAACCAATTGGTGTTAATGATTGGCGAATCACTTCAGCAATTATAACTGGATTAACAGCGAAAGAAAGCATTGTTTCAACCTTAGAATTGCTATTAGGAAGCGTATCTATAAATGAAATAATGACAACTTTACAAGGCTTTTCACTTTTGGTCTTTATACTATTATACATGCCATGTATTGCAACTTTTGCCACTGAGACAAAAGAATTAAAATCAACATCGACAGCAGTATTATTTATGGTTTTACAAACTGTTATCGCGTATATAGTTTCATTATTGATTTATCAAATCGGGTGTCTATTTTAAATGAATTGGTATGATTATTTGATAATAGGCATCGTATTAGTACTATTTATAATAGCTATTATATACATTGTGAGACATCCAGAATGTAAAAGCGGATGTGGTAATTGTCCATATAAAGGAAAATGTAAAAAAGATAAAAACAAGTCAAAAAAATAATAAAAATGATAATAATAACTATAAAAATTGTTAGAAAATAGCTTTCGTGCTAGTATAATACTGAAAAAGAAATATATTATTTCTTTGTGAGGTAAAAAATATGTCATTAAAAGCAGGAATTGTTGGACTACCAAATGTTGGTAAGTCAACTTTGTTCAATGCGATAACAAATTCACATGTAGAAGCGGCAAATTATCCTTTTGCTACGATTAATCCTAATTCAGGAATAGTGGAGTTAAATGATGAACGATTTGATCGACTTGTGGAAATATTTGCCCCTAAAAGACAAGTTAGGGCAACTTTTGAATTCATTGATATTGCAGGACTTGTAAAAGGAGCATCTAAAGGTGAAGGATTAGGAAATCAATTTTTGGCTAATATTCGTTTATGTGATGCAATTTGCCATGTTGTTAGATGCTTTGATTCAAATGAAATTATTCATGTTGATGGAAGTGTTGATCCTCGTCGTGATATTGAAACAATTAATCTTGAGTTGATTTTTGCAGATTTAGATACGGTCAGCAAAAGAATTGGTAAAGTTGAAACTAAAGCAAGAACTTCGAAAGAAAAATCGGCTGTTGAAGAATTAGAAGTTTTAACAATTATTAAACAAGCTTTAGATAATGGTTTACCTGCGAGAAGTGTAGAATTAAAACCAGAACAATTAGCGCTGGTTAAAAATTTTAATCTTTTAACTATGAAACCAGTTATTTATGTTGGCAATGTCTCAGAAGAAGATTATGCGCATCCGGAACAATGTAAATATTATCAAGAAGTTGAAGAAATCGCTAAAAAAGATAAATCCCAATGTATAGCTATCTCAGCGGAAATAGAAAGTGAATTAGTAGGTTTATCAAAAGAAGATAAAGATGAATATTTAAATGAATTGGGAATTAAAGAAACAGGCTTAGATCGTTTGGTTAGATCGTCGTATGCTTTATTAAATTTGTCAACTTTTTTCACTGTAGGAGCGGATGAAGTTAGAGCTTGGACTTTTAAAAATGGTATGAAAGCCCCTCAATGTGCAGGCTTGATACATACTGACTTTGAAAAGGGTTTTATTCGCGCAGAAACTTATTCGGTTAATGATATTTTTGAATATAAATCAGAAAAAGCTTTAAAAGAAGTTGGTAAGATTCGTTCTGAAGGAAAAGATTATCTTGTTAAAGATGGCGATTGCTTATTAATTCGTTTTAATGTTTCAGGAAAATAATATGGAATATCGTATAGGTCAAAGTCGAGACATTCATCGTTTAGAAAAAAATCATCGTCCTTTAATTATTGCAGGTGTGCATCTTGATTATGAAAAAGGACCAGTGTCACACAGTGATGGCGATGTGGTTTATCATGCTTTAGCCGAAGCGATATTGGGAGCCTTAGCTCTTGGAGATTTGGGAACATTTTTTCCCGATAATGATGATAGGTATTTAAATTTAAATTCATCATTGATTTTAAAAGAAGTGATTATTAAAATGGAAAATGCGGGATATGAAATTAACAATATTGATGTTAATATCATCTTGCAAAAGCCTAAATTACATGACTTTATCAATACTATGAGACAAAACATTGCCTATTTAGTTAAGACAAATATTGAAAATGTTTCAATTAAAGCGCAAACTAACGAAGGTTTAGATGAAGTTGGTAAGAATAATGCTGTAGAATCAACAGCGATATGTTTGTTAAGAAAGAAGTGATTAATATGGAAAAAGAAGTTAGAGTTAGATATGCTCCTAGTCCAACAGGATATTTACATATAGGTGGAGCTAGAAGTGCTTTATTTAATTATTTATACGCTAAAAAATATAATGGAAAATTAATTTTTAGAAGTGAGGATACTGATGTAGCTAGAAATATTGTAGGTGGTGAAGAAAGCCAATACAATGATTTGATATGGTTAGGAATTATTCCAGATGAATCCCCATTTAATCCTAATCCTAAATATGCACCTTATCGTCAAATGGAGCGATTAGATATTTATCACCAATATATCGATCAATTATTAAAAGAAGGTAAAGCTTATTATTGTTATTGTACCGAAGAAGAAATTGAGCAAAGAAAGCAAGAGCAATTAGATTCTGGAATTAAAGCTCCCAAATATGATGGTAAATGCTTAAATTTAACTCAAGAACAAATAGATGAATATATTAAGCAAGGAAGAAAACCATGCGTTAGAATTAAACTCCCACGCCACCATGAATACGTTTTTGATGATTTAGTTCGTGGAAAGATGAAATTTTCATCTGATGATGTGGGTGGAGATTTTGTCATTATGAAATCTAATGGAATTCCAACATATAATTTCGCGGTGGTTATCGATGATCACCTTATGGATATCACTCATGTATTACGTGGTGAGGAACATTTGTCAAATACTCCAAAACAATTAGCTATCTATGAAGCTTTTAATTGGGAGGCTCCTAAATTCGGCCATATGACTATTATCGTCAACCAAGATGGTAAGAAATTATCCAAAAGAGATTTAAATGTCTTACAATTTATGTCTCAATATCGTGAGATGGGATATTTAAAAGAAGCAATATTTAATTTTATATTATTATTAGGTTGGAATGGTAAAGATAATAAAGAGATTTATTCTTTTGATGAGGCCATTGTGGCTTTTAATCCTCAATATTTATCATCTGCTCCTTCAACTTTTGATGTTGAAAAAATGAAATGGATGAATTCATATTATATAAAAAAATTAAACGATCATGATTATCTTGAATTTATTAAACCTCAAATGGCTAAAGCTATGGATATTTCTAAATGCGATGATTCTCAACTATTAGAAATAGCTAATATGTTTAAAGAAGAATTGTCATATGGTCAAGAAATTGTTGCCCCTTTAAAAACGATATTTTCTCCAGAAGAAATAAAAGATGAATCACTTAAAGATATGTTAAATTCATCAGTAAGTAAGCAGATATTTAATGGTATTTGCGATGAATTGAAGATGTTAACCGAAATTAATCAAGATACTATAAAATTAGTCTTTAAAAACGTGATGAAAAAATTAGAAATTAAAGGCAAAAATTTCTATATGCCAATAAGATTAAAACTTACTTCATGCGAACATGGAATAGAGCTTTATAATATTATTAAAATTCTTGGCGTAGAAGAAACGTGTAATCGTTTATTAAAATAAAGTTTAATTAAAAATAGCATCATAATATGAGATGCTATTTTTTGTATGTTAAGTAAGTTTTAGAATAGGTATTATATAAACTATTGTGAAATTTAATGGTTTTTGTATCGTGAGGAATGTCATAAAAAGAACCATTTTCTGGTAATGAATTAACTAAATCCCGAAATATCTTTTTGGAAATTGTACCATCGCTTAAAGCGTCATTTTCATCGCTGCCTACGTATGTTAAAATAGTGTAATCTTTATTAAATCCTACAGTATATGATGAAGAATATGTCGTACCTGTTTTGACACAAAATGGAATATTTACTTGATAATTTTTCATCGTGGGAGTAGCGTAAGTTGAAAAAGCATTATCAAATGGTGATTGTAACATATAATTTAACATAATTGTTTCTTTTGACTTTAACATTTTTTTTCCATTATTCGTATTTTGATAAACGACTTCTCCAGAGTGCTTTTTTATCGATGAGATAAAATGAGGCTGGTAATATGTGCCCTCACTTGCTAAACAATTATATAAAGAGGCGAGTTTTAAAGGAGACATATCGACATTTCCTAAGGAGATTGTGAGATTGGTATCACTAATATCAACATTAAATCTTTCTAAGAGTTTTGCAACATTTTCGCTTCCAACAAAAAGGGTTGCTTTAACAGCGTAAATATTATCAGATAAAGATAGAGCTTCAACCATATTAATTTTACGATACGCATATGTGTCTGTTGCGTTTTTGGGTGAATAAGTTGTTCCATCTTCAAGGACAAACTTAGTTGGTCTTGAGGTAAATTCGCTTAAAGGAGTTAAACCATTTGTCAATCCTAGATAATATATAAAAGGTTTTATTGTTGATCCAATAGGTCTTTTAGCATCTAAAGCGCGATTAAATTGTGATGATTGATAATCTTTCCCACCCACTAAAGCTAAAATTTTATTAGAATTTGGTTTTAAAACAACCGCGGCAATTTCATCTTTAGTTTTATAAGAAGAGATGATTTTTGTTAATCTTTCTTGAATATTGATATCAAGATAACTATCAATAATTAATCCTTCAGAAAAATTATTGTCGATATCTATACCGTTTGATATTAGTTCTCTTTTAATTCCTTGGTAGTAATAGTTTAAAGAAGATGGGGTTTGTTCTTTTTGCCCATATAAATTGGGGTTTGTTGAAATTATTTTATAATACTCTTCCACATTAATAATGTTGTTAGTGTATAGGTTATAAGCGATATCATTCATTTTTTCAATGCAGAGTTCATAATTAATAAAAGGTGAATATATATTAGGAGCGTTAATTATCCCAACAAGAATGCAAGCATCTTGGTAAGTTAATTGATCAGGACTTTTATTAAAATAATAATGACTAGCTTGATTTATTCCATATAAATTGTGAGCAAAATATACAGAATTGATATATAGTTCAAGAATAGTTTTTTTAGAGTATTTGTTTTCAATTTTTTTGGCTATATACGCTTCATTAATCTTTCTAAAAAATGATTTGGAATTATTTAAGTATATCGTTCTAGCTAGCTGCTGAGTAATAGTTGAGCCACCTTGAGATAAATCTTGCGATTTTAAATCTTCAAATAAACTTTTCCCGATGCGGAGATAATCAAATCCATGGTGTGAATAAAAACGTTTGTCTTCAATTTGAATCAGTGTCGAAATAAAAGCAGGGGAGACTTGATCTAAATAGACATAATCTCCGATTTGATCGTGAATAAAAGTAAATTGTTTTTCTTTGTTTACATCATTAATTTGGATGAAATTAGGATGATTTATATAAACGTTAGGATAAAAAAAGATGCTTGTTTCGACAAGAGTAATTATCACCAATATCGAGATTAAAAACCATTTAATAATTTTTTTTGCTTTCATAATTTTATTTTGGCTTTATTGAGTTATTTTAAACGTATTTATATTTAAAAAGTTGCTTTTATTATCTATTTTAGATAATATTTTGATGTATGAAAAATAATAAATATACTTTAATTAGAGATTCTTTTGATAGTTATACTAAAGAAAGAGAACATGTATTATATTCAGGCAAATTATTAAAAAAAGATCATAGCGTTTTACATTTTGCTTTTAAGGTTGAAGATGGTATCTCAAGAATCAATATTTCATATGAAAGCGAAGTCTGCCACATTAAGCAAATCTATAGCGATTCAGTGTCGGAAATGGATTTGTCACTCAAGAAAAAGTTAAAATATTATTTAAAATTGAATTCGGGGTATACATTAAGCTTTTATACTGAAGCAAGTTTTATAAAAATAGATGAATTTGAAATTAAATTAAAGTACAATTTATATGATGATAAATCTAATTTAATTTCAATGAATGAAGTTAGTATTATTGGAGAAGATGGGATATGTTAGATATCGAGAGTTATTTACGAAAATTAATTTGTACAGCATTTGAAAAAAACGGTGAAAAAATTAATCCAGAAGATGTTGTAATTGAACGTTCAAAAGAGAAAATCCATGGTGATTATGCAAGCAATGTTGCCATGCAAATGGCAAGAGTGCTACATAAAGCCCCTCGGGAGATTGCTAATCTTTTAATACAATATTTACAAGATGATGAGAATATTGAAAAGATTGAGATTGCAGGACCAGGATTTATTAATTTTTTTATAAAGCAATCATCACTTAATTCAATAATTAAAACAATTGTTGAACAAGGTGAACATTATGGTGATGCGACATATGGTAATGGTAAGAGAATCAATGTTGAATTTGTTTCGGCCAATCCAACAGGTGACTTACATTTAGGACATGCTCGTGGCGCGGCAATTGGCGATTGTATTTGTCGTTTGTATGACAAGATTGGTTATGATGTCACAAGGGAATACTATGTAAATGATGCCGGTAATCAAATTAATAATTTGGCTAAATCAATCAAGGCTAGATATCATCAAATATTAGAAAATAATCCAGATTATCCATTTCCAGAAGATGGTTATCATGGAGATGATATCTATTCAATAACAAAAGAGATTATTGATGAAGTCGGGGATAAATATTTGAATGATTCTATCGAAGGATTTGAGTATTTCAAAAAAAGAGGAACGGAATTAGAACTTCATAAACTTGAGCAAGACCTCAAGATGTTTAGAGTTACTTTTGATATATTTTCTTCAGAATTAGCGATTCGCAAAGCTGGTGGAGTTGAACAAGTTTTACAAAGATGTAAACCTTATATTTATCAAGATCAAGGAGCAACATTTTTAAAGACAACGGCTTTTAGTGATGATAAAGATCGAGTCATTATTAAATCAGATAGTTCTTATACATATCTATTGCCAGATATTGCTTATCACATAAATAAAATGGAAAGAGGATTTGATTTATGTGTCGATTGTTTAGGAGCTGATCACCATGGATATATTGAAAGAATGAAATCGTCGCTTCAAATGTGCGGGTATGATCGTAATCGTTTAGAAATAGAACTTATTCAAATGGTGCGTTTATTCAAAGATGGCGCAGAATATAAAATGTCCAAAAGAACAGGTAATGCTGTTTCAATGAAAGAACTATGTGAAGAGACATCTATTGATTCGGTACGATACTATTTTGTTTCTCGTGCCGCCTCATCACATTTAGATTATGATATTGATTCCGCGACAAAGATGGAAGCTTCTAATCCTGTTTATTATGCACAATATGCACACGCAAGATTATGTGCTATAATAGAACAAGGAAAAGATATTTCTGCAGACTTAAGCGGTAAATCTTTAACTGAAGAAAAAGAGAAAGCTCTATTAAAAGTATTAAGCGATTATCCACATGAGGTGTTATCTGCAGCCGTTAATCGTGCGCCATATAAGATGACAACCTATATTCAAAAACTTGCTACCTCGATAAATGAGTTCTACACTGTTTGCCGAGTGATAGATAGAAGTAATCTTGAAGTTTCTTCTTCAAGAATAGCCTTATGTAAAGCATGTGAGATAGTTTTAAAAAATGCATTGCAATTAATCGGTGTAAATGCACCAAATAGAATGTAAATGGGAGGAAAATATGGAAAAATCAAATTTAGATGTTGCATTCGAACTCGTATCAAAAAAGAAAAACCCAGTTGCTTTTTCTAAACTTTGGGAAGAAGTTAGTCAAATTCAAGGTTTAAGTGAGGAACAAGCAAACGCTAAAGCGGGAAGATTTTATACTTCTTTATCTTTAGACGGACGTTTTATCACATTGGGTGATAATACATGGGATTTAAGAGAGCGTTATACTTTCGATAAGGTTCATATTGATATGAACGAAGTTTATTCTGATGATAATGATGATGATGAAGTCGAAGACGATTCATTCGATGATGATTCTGAATTAGATGAAGAAGAATCAGATGAAGAAATTTCATCAGAAGAAAATTATTAATTTAGGTATTAATTAAAAAGGAGATACATATGGCATTAGTTAATATGAAAGAAATGCTTCTTCGCGCAAGAGAAGGACATTACGCAATTGGTCAATTTAACATTAATAATGTTGAATGGACTTCAGCAATTCTTGACAAAGCACAAGAATTGAATGCACCAGTAATTCTTGGAGTTACTTCTAGTGCAGCAACTTATATGGGTGGTTGGAACACTGTTGTTGGATTGGTTAGAGGCTTAATGATTGATCACAATATTACAATTCCAGTCGCATTACATGTTGACCACGGCGGATCATTTGAAATTTGTAAGGCAGCAATTGACGCTGGATTTACATCTGTAATGATTGATGGATCAAAATACCCACTTGAAGAGAATATTCAAATTGTTAAGAGAGTTGTTGAATATGCTCATTTAAGAGGTGTTTCAGTTGAAGCAGAACTTGGTAAAGTTGGTGGACAAGAAGATAATGTTGTGGCAGAAACAATGTATGCTGTCCCAGAAGAATGTGTCAGATTAGTTAAAGAGACAGGTGTTGATTGCCTTGCTCCAGCTTTAGGATCAGTACATGGACCATATCATGGTGAACCAAAATTAGGCTTTAAGGAAATGGAAATAATTAATAAAATGGTCGGTGTACCACTAGTACTTCATGGTGGATCTGGAATTCCAGAAGATCAAATAAAAAGAGCTATTTCTTTAGGTACTGCTAAGATTAATGTTAACACAGAATCTCAACAAGCTTGGACTGCAATTGTTAGAGAAGTACTTGCAAAGGATACCAAAGTATACGACCCAAGAAAAGTTATTGGACCTGGTAAAAAGGGTATTGCTGGAGTTGTCACTGCAAAATGTGAAATCTTCGGATGTATCAATAAAGCTGATTAATGATTATTCTTAATTGATTTTAAAATCAGGATGATTTGAATTTGTAAAGTATATATAGACTTTTTTCGGTGTTTACAAATACTTTACAAGTTCATGATTCCTGTTTTTTTTATGAAAATATTTATCAAAATAAAAATAATAGTTAAAACTATTAAACAAAATAATGATAAGTTCTTAAGACATTAATATTAGAAATAATGACATGGCAAATTTTATATTTTATAATATAAACGTTAAAGGTTATCTATATGAATATTAATAAAAAATTACTAGAAAAAATAAAACAATATAAAATTATTACTATCTTTGGACACACTTCTCCAGATGGTGATTGTTATGGTTCACAAACGGGATTAATGACTTTTTTAAAAGAAAATTTTCCTTCAAAAAAAGTATATATTTTAGGTAGTGGATTTTCTAAAGCGATTCCATTTTTTGATAAAATGGATAAAGTTGATGATGAAACAATTAAAAAATCATTGGCCATTGTGGTTGATGTTTCTGATTTAGAAAGAATTGAAGATAAAAGAGTTTTGATGGCAAAAGAAATCATTAAATTTGATCATCATCTTAATAGTGATATTCCAAGTTTTGCTTCTATTCAAACATCAAAAACTAGCGCATGTTCTTGCTGTCAAATGATAGGGGAGTTTATTTTAGAAAACAATTATAAAATATCTAAAGCAGTTGGCGAAAGATTATTTATGGGAATAGTTACGGATTCGGGAAGATTTCAATACTTATCATCTTCTAATGGAATGTTTTATGTGCTCGATGAGATAATGAAAGCTAGTATTGATTTTCAAAAAATCTTTGACTTTTTATACGAAAGCGATGAAATTTCAGTAAGAGCTAAAGGATATATTATGTCTAATTTTAAAACAACTTCTAAAGGTGTGGCGTATATTGTTTTAGATAAAGAGACGCTTAATGATATTAAGATAGATTATAATTATGCCTCTTCAATGGTTAATTGTTTATCGGGAATGAAAGGATATCCAGTTTGGGCTAGTTTTTGTGAAAGTGAAACTGGACTCGTAAGAGTGGAACTACGTTCAAAGATTTATAATGTTCAAGAGATTGCTATTTTATTCGGTGGAGGAGGACATCAGAAAGCTTCCGGATGTCGCTTAGATAACATTGAAGATTATAAAAAAGTTATAGATAAATTAGATGAGATGATAAGGGAGTAAATATATGTGGGAAAAAGAATTAAAAGCGATGATAGAGGCTGGTAAGATTGCTCAAAAAGCAATTTTAGATGTGTATCATGGTAAATTTGATATCATCATTAAAAGTGATAATTCACCAGTTACAGAAGCAGATAAACAAGCAGATAAAATAATTAAGGAATATCTTTCAAAAAAATTTCCAACTTATTCATTTTTAACTGAAGAATCAGAAGATGATTTGAAAAGATTGCAAAATGATTTAGTCTTTATAATAGATCCAGTAGATGGAACTCAAGATTTCTGCGCTAGAAATGGAGAATTTGCAACAAATATTGCTTTATCATATAAACATGAAATTGTTGTTGGTGTAGTAGTTATACCTTGTTTAGATGATATTTATTATGCAATTAAAGGGCAAGGGGCGTTTTACATGCATGAAGATAAAATCGTTCAAATTCATGTCAGTGATAAACTTGATGATTTAACCTTGCTTATGTCTCGTTTCCATGCAGGTGAATATGAGCAATATGTAGTTAAAAATGACAAACGTATCAAGCATGTTGAAGCCTTTGGCTCATCAATAAAGGCTTGCCGAATTGCAAGAGGAGATGGCGAAGTTTATTATCGATTAAATGAAGGAACCAAGGAATGGGATATTGCACCGATTGATTTAATTGTTAAAGAAGCGGGTGGAATATTCATGAAACCAAATGGTGAAAATTATCGTTATAATAAAGAAGATGTTTATAATCACGAAGGTTTTATCATATTAAATAATATATCTAATCTTTTTAAAGAATAATATTTTACAATAAAAAATCATATATTGAGATGTGAAAATGCACATCTCTTTTTTATTTAGAATTACAACAACTTTAATTATGGTCATTTTTATGACCTCTTTTATGGTGTCATCAGCTTCTAAAAGATTATCTAATCATTATTTAGCAATAGCTTCAACTCAGGCGGATAAAGTTGCATCATTAATAACACTTAATAGCGTTTCTTCTTTGATAAAAGAGACGTATTCGCAAGTTAGTTTTATCTATAAAGAAGATAATTTAGTATTTAATTCAGGCGAATTAAATTATTTTTTAAAAGATAGTATCGATAGTATCTATCAAGAAATAAGAAAAGTTGAAGAAGGAACAAGTGATTTATTCACTACAAAAATGGGTAAAGGAATAATATATGAGGTTCCTTTTAATCTTGCTTTTGATAATGTTTTATTATCTTCATTTGGCCCTAAAATTCCCGTAAGATATGTGTTAGTTGGCGATGTAAAAGGAGAAATATTATCGGAAATAGAGGAGTTCGGACTTAATAATGCAGTTATTAATATAGTTTTAGAAACCACGATATCTTCAAGGGTCAGCATACCTTTAATTAGCAAATTGGTTACAAGCAAAATAAAAACAATTATATATTCAGAAGTTTTTAAAGGCGAAGTACCATCTTTAATGTATGGCTCAATTCAAGGAGTAAATGAATATTATTCTAGTGAGGTAAGAATATGAGAGCGTTTATTTATGATAAATATGGATATTATCCCGATGATGAATTTGCCACTTCATTTGAATATAATGGATGGTATTTTAAAATTGAAATTTCGGAAAAAAATGATCAGGAAATTCATGCTTTAAGATTAATGCTTGAAGAAATTAATCAAAATTTCACCTCATTAGGTTCAGATATTATCATGAGCAAAGATGGTCATTATGTTTCTATGTCTGAGTACGGTCCAGTTGTTTTAGTAGCAATAAAAAATGGTGATGTGACCATTAATGATTTACTTAAGTTACAATACTTATTTAAGGATCATTTTTTAGATAGACATTTACAAATTTCTTATTTACATAATTTGTGGATAAATAAAACAGATACAATCGAAAATCGGATTTTATCAAGCTTGCCATTAGATAATGAAAATTATCGTTTAATATATTTGTTAGGACAATATGGAATTTATATTGCTGAAAATGCGATTCAATATTTATTAGATATCGGTTTTGATTATGGTAATGAAATTATAAATAAGACTTTAGCTCACAAACGTTTAGACGTTTTAAATTGTCGTTATTTATTTAATCCCTTCAATTTATTAATTGATTCACCTAGTCGCGATTTAGCTGAATTATATAAGCATGAACAACTATCTTTGCAAGCTGTTTTAAAAATAACACTTGATAATAATTTTTCTAAGCAAGATGCATCTTTATTATTAGCTAGATGCTTATACCCTGCATATATATTTGATCTATTAGAGGATTATTATGAATTAAAAAAGGATATATTTTTTAAAGCTAAAGAAGTATATGATAATTTAGATAACCGTCAATTAAGAATAAAAAAACTTCATGATGCATTAGTAAAATACTATCAGATTAGACCTATCTCATGGTTAGAATAAAAAAAGAGAATTACTTCTCTTCTTCTTTAACTTCATCAAGGATGCGTATTTCATCCATTATATCTTCTTTTGTAAGTGGCTTTTCAGAGGCCAAACGTACATCTAAGACTCCTGGGACTTCTTCTTTTAATAATATTCCAACTCCTGATTCAATAGTTTCATTTAACATGGCACACCCATCACATGCACCTTCGACATTAACATAGACGATTCCATCGATGAAACTATTAAATGTTACATCACCGCCATCACGTTGAATAAATGGACGAATTTTATCAAGCGTATCTTTAATTTGATCTTCAATTGTGTACATAATCTTTTCCTAAAAATTATTCTATATCATTTTCATTTTTTTATAAACTATATTTATCATAAACTTAAAAAAATTGCAATTTAATAAAACTATCTATTAAATAACCAACCCATTATCTTTTCATCAAAAGCAATTTCACTAGCACCTCCATGTTGATTGTTGTTATTAAAATAAGCCGCAGGTTTAATATCTAAAACTAAAATAGAATCTATTTCTTCATCACTTAATCCTTGTTCTATATGTAATCCATATAATTGACTATAAGTTTCAAGGAATGTACCAATTATCATAGGAGCAGTATGCCACCAAATCGGAAATCCAACAAAAATAAAATCATATTTAGATATATCTATTGAATTTTTAATTGCTGGACGGGCATTCTCTATTTTTTCTTGTTCTGCAACTTTGGTTGTTTCATTGTAGTCAGAAGGATAAGCGATAAGCGGTTCTATTTCATAAAGTGTGGCTTCAATATGATTAACTATATAATTTACCAATTTTTCTTTTCTTGTCTATGATTTTGATTTTTCTTTCTTTTTTCAACCATTTTTACAAACCATTCGACCATAGCAGGATCACTATGAGAGAAGAATAAGCTTTGTTTCTTATCAAGACTTTCCATAGTTTTCATATCTTCATCAGATAAGACAAAATCAAACACTTCAATATTTTGTTTCATTCTTTCAATATGTATTGACTTTGGAATAACGACTATTCCACGTTGAATTTCCCAACGTAAGATAACTTGAGCAACGCTCTTATTATATTTTTGGGCGATTGAGGCAATTGTTTCGTTAGTAAATAATCCGCCTCTTCCTTCTCCAAATGGTGCCCAGGCTTCAATTTGAACTCCATATTTTAACATCCATTTTTGTGCTTCAATTTGTTGATTAAATGGATGAGTTTCTACTTGATTAACCATTGGTTTAATTCTTGAAAATGATGCAAGATCCACCAGTCTATCCGGTGAAAAATTTGAAATACCTATGGCTCTTATTTTACCATCGGCATATAAATTTTCTAAAGCTCTCCAAGCACCATAATAATCATTGAATGGTTGATGCAATAGTACAAGGTCAATATAATCAACTTTTAGTTTTTGCATTGATTCATATACTGATTTTTTGGTTTGTTCATATCCATAGTGCTCAATCCATACTTTTGTTGTTAAAAAAATTTCTGAACGTGGAATGCCAGATTTGATAATCGCATTTCCTACTTCTTCTTCGTTAAAATAACTTTGAGCTGTATCAATATGGCGATATCCTACTTTAAGAGCATCTAAGACGCATCGTTCACAATCTTCTTTTGATATTTGATATACTCCATATCCAAGCTGAGGCATTTTAACACCATTTTGTAAGATTACATAATCCATTTTTATTCCTCCAAGACTATTTTTTATAATAATAGTATAAATTCATAAGTGGTCTAAGGGAATTGATACTTTGTTCATAGTATGAACTTTTGGTAGATACAAAAAAACTCACAAAGATGTGAGTGAATATATATTATTTTAAAGTAATTTTCTGTAGAGCATTTATAAAATTTTTGACATGTCGTGTAGGATTTGGTGAATATAAAATTCCAAATGGAATCCGATATTTCCAATCGGCTGAAATAATTCGCAGAAGCGGGTGAACATCTTCCCAGCCTTCAACGGTAATTATAGGGGTGTTATCACGTACGGCTTTATTAAAAGCATTGAGATTAAACATATCAAAGTCTTCGATTTCTGTACCATTATCGATTAAATCAGAACGAAGATTATCGATATGTTTATTCCAATTCTTCTTAATCAAAAATACTTTTTTTCCTTTTAAATCGGATAATTCTATTTTTGGTTTATTATATAGTGGATGAGTTACTGGAATGGCAAATAATAATTTTTTATCGTATAAATGAGCGGCTTTACAACAGCGATCCTTTAAAAAGTCTTCATCGTATAAACCAGCCACTATATCGATATGTTGACCTAGATTTCGCAATATTTCAACTGAATTTATCGGTGTATTTTCAAAAGGAATTAATTCAATTTTAAGATAAGGATTAAATTTTTGTATTTCTGACCAGACATCTAATAAAAATTTAGCAGGTGTCATTATTGATGTTCCAATACGAATTGATTGTTGCTTATTTTTATTATCGATATTTTTGGCTTTTTCAATGGCCCTTGTTGAATAATCAATAACATATTTTGCGTCTTGTAAAAAACTCTTACCAGCTTCGGTTAATTGTAAACCATGGTTGTTTCTTTCAAATAAAACGATATCTAGTCTTTCTTCTAAAGTATTTATTTGTTTCATAACAGCAGTAGGAGTGATAAATAATAACTCTGCAGCTTTGGTAAAACTACCATTTTCCGCAACTGATATAAATGTGGCTAATTGAGGATTATACATAAGTTATCTCCTTATATTATATTGGTTAATATTTGATATTATTATAGCATACAATATATTAAAATCAATAATGCATATTTACTATGAGTTAATACTATATATATATTTATATTTGATGAGTATGTAATTTTTAATTGAATACAAAAAAATTATTCTATTGCTTTATTAAATCTTTGCTTCATTAAGTCTAGATCGTATCTTAGAAAATATTTTTCTAATAAGGGATAAAACTTAATAAAATTATTTTTATCATAAAAGACTATATCGCATCCTCTATCGTCGTATACTGTAAAAATACAATTATTAACAAATGAAACCAAATGAATGGTGGGATTTTCTTGATTATCAATTTGCTTGTTTAAGGCCTCTATGGCATTAAAATTTTCATTTGGATAACAACAAATTCTATTTATTCGGCAAATATCTTCATCTTCGCTATCATCATTGCTTATAGGAAGACATTTAACAATTTTATGTGCATAATTTTTTTGGTATTCCAAGCAAAATTTAAGCTTTTTTCGCTCGAACGATATAATTTGATTTATATGAGTACAAACTTTGTCACTAGTATCATAATCATAATCATATATATAGTTATTGAAAAATATCATATCTACACCTTTTTTAAAAAGTATATCAAAAATATTTTTCATTCTACATTTTGCGTTATCCATATATTCTTCATTACTATCACCAATACCAAGTTCGCATCGCAAAGCAAATTCGTTATTATAGAAATATGGTGGTTCATAAATAAAGTGTCGATCTAAAATTTTACTTTCTATATTAAATGAATCTTTTTTCATATTTTTCTCCTTAATTATAGTTTAACACATCTATTAAATTAAGAACAAAGGTTGTTAATTTATAATTATTGATTTTAAAATAAATTTTTGATTAGTATTAATGAGTTCTATAGTGTATACTCAAAGTAATAAATTCATTAAATTAAATATGTTCTTTCTTATGGAAAGAGAATGGAGATAAAATGGAAAATTTAAAGGTTGTTGGATGGACTGATTTTGAAAGTGATTACCGTACTAGAACGCTTAACGTTCAAGATTTAAGTAATGTAATTGAAATTATTAAAAAAGAAATTATCGATAAAGGGTACAAGTTTTCTGGTGAAGAACATCAAAATTCACCATATGGTGTTCCAGTGCTTTCAGATGGAACTTGCTTTAGAGCGAGTATGAGATGCTGGGGATATATTATGGCAATGGCATACTCCACTGAAGAGAAAAAATATACTTATATGGATTTTTATATGTCATTAGGTTCTAAATGTGTAGAGCCTAAAGATGAGCCTATTGATGTTGAACCAGCAGTATTAGAACAGTATATAGTAGGATGGACAACTCAAGAAGATAATGAAATATTAATAGAATGCTTAAATAGCGATATGGACTTTATGACTAGTGATAAAGTCTTAAGAAGACTTTTCTCTATGCTTAAAGAAAAAAGAGAAGCCGAAAATAAAATGAATTAGAATATTAAAAAGAATATATAAAATTACAAAATATAATACATTTATATTGATTAAAATTAACAACTATTCTAATGGATCCACAACAAATCTTATTCGTAATGGCATTATGATAATAGTTTCACATCAATGAAATGGAAGCTAAAAAGAAAATAATTTTACCTAGATGTTTTTTGGTTAATTATTTTGTATATTAGATAAATTAATCAATAATAAGAAGGATCTATTTTAAAGCAATGAGTAAATAAAAGTAGTAGAGTTATAAACCTAATCTTTGATTTAAATCGTCATAATCTATATTATCTAAGTTACTTTGTATTTCGTTTAATACTGAATTAATTTTTTCTATATCTGTCGGATTGTTATTTTTATCTTTTTTTGCAAAACCAGTTAAAAGTGAAATTGAAAAACAAAACTCAATCATTTCATTTTTTGAAGTAATTCTATAATTATTTTTATTTGAATCCTTAATAAATGAAGAAATTAAATCAATTGCGTCGTTACTTAATTTATACATTAGTATTATTTCCTTTCATATGAATATGTTAATTTTAATATACCATATTAAATTTTTATTGTAAATTTATTATAAAAATATTTATGGCTTATTAATTACAATAAGAAATTTTGTTTGAAAAAGGTTTGATGCAATCAGTAATTGTATCAAACCTATGCTTTCTTTATGGAAAGAGTTGCCTATTTCCTTTATCGTGGAGTTGCTAATACATATGATATCGATTGGTAATAGCTAGAATATATATGAAAATCTATGAATATGTTAATCATCTTTCTCCTATGTCTAAAAACTTAGAAGAAATAAAAATAATCGATACGAATAAGAAGAAAGTTGATAAACTTGAATCTATATCAAAAGATGAATTAATTGATAACTTATTAAAACTAGAATTGATATTGAACAAGCAAAAAATGCTATGCATATTAGGAAAATAAATTCATCAATTTATCCGATTTGAATATAACATTTTCTATAAATCATATCCTTTTTCTTTACTGGTATATCGGCTTTTAATCGAAAAAAACATAGAATTCTATAAAAAAGGAGATTATACATGATTGAAAGGAATATATATTTATCAAAATTAATATCTTCTAAAGAAAATGGATTTCCTAAGATAATTACAGGTATTAGAAGATGCGGAAAATCATATTTATTAAAAGTAATTTATAAAAATTATCTTTTAAATTCAGGAGTTTTAGAAGAACAAATTATTGTTATAGATTTAGATGAATTGAGAAATGTTAAATACAGAAATCCGTTTGAATTAGATAAATATATTAGGGAACGTTGTAATAAAAATGTAATGAATTATGTTTTTATAGATGAATTACAACTTGTTACGCCAATCATAAATCCTATTTATACTGAAGGGAAATATATTAAAGCCAAGAAAAATGATAAGGACGCTATTACTTTTGTTGAAGTAATCTTAGGACTATCAAGAGAAAAATATATAGATATATATGCAACTGGTTCTAATTCTAAAATGTTTTCAAGTGATATAATTACTGAATTTAGAGATAAAGCAACAAATATTGCTCTTATGCCGTTATCATTTGAAGAATTTTATAATTATAAGCATAGTTCATCTTCTGATGTTGTATTTGAATACATGAGATATGGAGGTATGCCTCTTGCTGTTTTAAAATCAGCAGAAGAAAAAAAGGAATATCTTATAAATTTATTTGAAATAACATATTTTAAAGATATATTAGAACATAATAAATTAAGAAAAAGTGAATCATTAGATACTTTATGTAATATTCTTAGCGAAGCAACTGGCCAATTATTTAATAGTACAAAAATAGCTAGTATATATAAAAGTGTTACAAAAGATAAAATTGATAAAGATACTGTAAATCAATATATTAATTATTTTAAGGACTCATTCATATTAAGGCAAGCAACAAGATTTGACATTAAAGGGAACAATGAAATTGGAGCTTTAAGTAAATATTATTTTGTTGATAATGGCTTAAGAAACGCAAGACTAAATTTTGCTTATGAAGATGAAGGTCAAATGCTCGAAAGCATGGTATTTAACGAATTAATCTATAATGATTATAGTATTAACGTTGGTGTCTTTGAAAAAATGAAAAAGATAAAAATGGAAAAAGTATAAGAAAATGTTATGAGATAGATTTTATTGCAAAAAAAGGAGCAAAAAAATTTTATATTCAAGTATCTAATGACATCTCTTCTTCTAACACAAAAGCTAGAGAAATTAGACCTTTTGTTGCTTTAAATGACTCTTTTCAAAAGATTATTGTAGTTAATAAACCTCTTGAAGAAACTATGGATAAGAATGGATTTATTACTATCGGTGTATCTAATTTTTTATTAAAATTTATAAAATAACAATTAAGTTTTATCAAATAAAATATAAACAATATTCATGTAAATACATTATATAATGGCTTATAAAAGTACTATTTCTTTTAAATTGTAGATTTATATACCTTAAATCAATATTATTACGATATATTAATAAAAATTTGAATGCAATATTATTTCCTTGCCGCCAGCTACCTTTCAATATTTCACATGCATAGTATTATTTTCTGCTTTTGATAGTTTACCTAATGACCTTATGATGTCCTTTCCTTTATTATCAAAGCTATGCAATGAAGATCATTCAAACATAGCATCTATAAATAGTTTTAATTATGTGATATAAATTTAAAATTATTCTGATTTCATAACACTTAGGACAATGTCACATCAACCTTATTTAAAAGCCAATCTTCAATATTTATATGTGTTATTCCATTTTTAGACATATCATATTCATCTAGACTAAAAACATACTTTGGTGATGGATCTCTAACAGAATCAAATGCCCCAAATTCTCTTTCAATAACATCATCACTTGATAGTAAATATGCTACTTGAATAAAACATTTCTTTCCATCTTTCATAGCTACAAAGTCAATTTCACCTTTATACGTTTTACCAATCTTAACATCATATCCTCTATATAATAATTCATTAAATACTAAGTTTTCTATAGCATGAGACACGAATATTTTATTTGAATCATTACAAGCAAGTAAGAATCCATTATCTACAACAAATTGTTTTTCAATATGTTTTAGAGTCCTTTTTGTAGATATATCATAACGTTTAACTCTATTTATCAAACAAGCTTGTTCTAATTTCTCTAAATATCTATAAATATTCTCGCTATAAATTGTGTCTGAATTATTTTGACTATAATATTCAACAATACTTGATGCAGAAAATTCCTTAGAAGCATTATTTATAATATATTTAGATATTGTAATAAATGTTTCTTTATTTATCTTAGCTTTAGTATTGCATATATCTTTATCAATAATTCCATAATAAATTGATTTTAAATATTCTTTAATATCTTCTTCTAAATCATAATCCATACGTTGAGGCATTCCACCAAACCTAATAAAGTTTTGTAATGGCTTTTTTGGAAGCTCCAATCCATTTTCTTCGTAGTATTTAATAAACTCAATATAAGTAAAAGGCATTATTTTAAACTCTTTGCATCTACCTACAAGTAAACTTGCAAGCCTACCTGATAATAGCTTAGAGTTACTACCAGTAACAAAGATTGATACATTTTTTGTTGCTTTAAGTGAAGCTAATACTTTTTCAAATTGTTTAACTTGTTGTATTTCATCTAAGAAAATATAATATTTACTATCATCAATAATTTGCCTTAAGATATATTCATTTAATTTATTATAATTTTTAATTCTAGTAAACTTAACATCCTCAAAATTAATAGATATAATATGATCTTTTCTTATTCTTTTCTCATTAACCAACTCTTCTTTGATTTGATTTAATAAGACACTTTTACCACATCTTCTAACACCAGTTAAAACTTTAATCAAATTAGATTCGTAAAATCTTCTAATATTTTCTAAGTATTGATTTCTTTTAATTAGCATGGCCGTTTACCTCACATATAGTATACCATAAAAATCAAAAAAAGTGTTATAATCTTGAAATTATTTTGAAATTATAACACTTTTAACATCTACTCATCACTATGAATAATTAAACAATGATCATCAAACGTTTGATTTCCTATTTTTGCACACGAAACCCCAGGCTCGGTATCCCTATAAATAGGTGTAGACATTTGACCTCCCCCTATCCTATCTAGGAGATTATTCTCAAAATTTACCAATTAATTAGTAATTGATGAGAATGCTTCGTATCGCTTGTTTTGGTTCATTCAACTATCAAATACGGGATTGCAACTCCTTTATTTATGAATAAAAAAAAGCCTTGATTCAGCATTTTTACTGTATCAAAGCACTTTCTTCTTTAATGGTGCCCAGAACCAGAATCGAACTGGCACGACCTTATCAGTCGCAAGATTTTAAGTCTTGTGCGTCTACCTATTCCGCCATCCGGGCAAAGATGGTGACTCGTATGCGATTCGAACGCATGACCCCTTGATTAAAAGTCAAGT
>CABUOQ010000025.1 GCA_902493275.1 uncultured Bacillota bacterium
ATGAATGGCGAAATGTTCTATATCAGTATGATAATCCTAAATTTTATATAAAAGTCAAATTAATTACAGGTTCAAGTCAAATTGGAGAATACTGGACAAAACAAATATTTGATAAATCACAAGTTAAATATCTTCCTCTTTCTCATTATGAATTAGCATATGAACCAAATAAATGGAATGGGGATGATTATACAAAGTATAATTGCTATGCATATGCTTTAAATACAAAAAAGTTTGAAAGCATAAGTCCGGGTTTCAGTCTCTCTCAAAATCTTTCACATGATAGTGAATATATAAAAAAAGAAGCGATAGAATCATATATTGCAATGGATGCTGAGACTTATTCATTTACATTTATGAGTATTGGTAAACATGATATTTGTCCTGCAGGAACGTATAAGATAGCTCTTTTTGTTTCTACTTTGGAATATGACTTTCATTTTTATCGACAAAATCCAGATAGAACTTGGTCACATAAACCAGGAAAAATAGGCAAAGTAACCAATTTAGATTCTTTAAATAATATTATTTATGATCCAGAAGTATGTGTTACTAAAATTGTTGCATCAACTTATGATCAATTTATTGGTTATTATGCAATATCACCATTATTATAATAAGGAGACTAACTAAATGAAGAAAATAATAAAAGCAGTTTTATCTATATTATTAATATCAACATTATCTAGTTGTAATAGTAAGACATATGATTATTCATCATATAAAAGAGTTATTGATGGAAGCATAGGTATTTGGATATTATGTTGGAGAATTAATGAATATGAATGGCGATGTGGAGCAGTTACTATGTTAAATAGGAATCCTGACTATGAAGAAATATTATATATGCAAACAAAAGCTCCATGTACATTATCTGAGATGAAAAGAATATTACAAAACAAGGAAATTATAGAACATGCAGATGCATATGAAGTACCTTATCCGATGGATATTTATAGCTTCTGGGATTATCACTGTAACTTCTGGGATTATCAACGAAGTGGGTATGGAACAAATCTTGATTTTACAAAGTATTTATATATATATTCCCAATTAGGGCTTCAAATTAATTATGATTATTTAGAAAAACTTCAAAATAAACTGATTAGTGAAAGTGAGAAATAATATGAGACGAATTAAAAATATAATAATTTCAATGATATTTATTTTTACAGCTTTCAGTTGTAATAATAAAAAAATAAATGAAAATGTTCAATGGGCTATAGATTATTATTCATCCTTAAATGTTACGCGCTTTGAAAAAGAAAAACCAGAAGCATGGATATTATGTTGGAAGATTAATGAATATGAATGGCGATGTGGGGCTTATTCATCTGGATATAATTTTAATCATAGTTATGGAACGGTATGGACTTTACAAGATCTTCTACCTTACAAATTATCTGAGATGAAAGAAAAGATGAAAGATGTAAAAGATAAATCATCAATATATCCATTAGTAATAAAATATCATTTAAGTCTTGATGAATATTATGATTATAGAGATAACTTTCCACCTAAGCTTGATTTCACCACATACTTATATTTATATTCACAATTAGGATTACCGATTAATTATGAATATTTAGAAACATTAAAATAAGATAAATAGTAAAAGAAGGCTTAAAAAAATCACAATGATGTATTTAATAAAAACTTACTATTTTAATATATCATTGTTTTTTTGCTTAATTAAAATAATAACTTCAAAACTAATAGGCTGAGATAAAAAAATAAAAAACAAACTTCAAAAACAAGTAAAAATATAATAAATTGAAAAGAAAGATGAATAATGAAAATTGAAAAATAAGAAAAAAATAATATAATAAATGCTGTAAGGCACCTTAAAAGGCAACACAAAAAGAGTTAATGAGGAATAATTCTTTTAATTCCAATAATAACTTCAAAAAAATATAAATTGATAGATGTATCTGTTGTCTAAATTAAATCGCTGTTATTTAATAAGCGAAAGACTTAAATTAAGATTTTTAAATGATATTTTCTTTGAATGATTAAGATCTAATAAAGCTTCACAAGCATAAGTTTTAAATAAATCATAAGGTGTCTTATAACCAAACATCTTTCTAGGATAAGAATTCACATGAGCCAAAGCTAAATTTAGTTGATCCTGGTTAATAGAATTAAAATCAAAACCTTTAGGAAATATTTTACGGAGTTCCTCATGATTTTTTTCTATTTTGCCTTTTTATTGACTTTGTCTAGAGTCACAATAGAAGACGGAGATTAATTTTTCTCCAGTTTTATTATCAATTTCTAAAGGTTTAGTGAATTCTTTTCCTCTATCAGTGAGAATTACAGAAAAATATTGTGTAAATATTTCATTTCCTAGATATGTTTTAATGTCATAAAATACATCAATAACGCTTTGAGAAGATTGATCTTTAATTTTAAATGCAAGCATAAAGTTACTTCTTCTGAAAAGTAACGTCATAATAAAAGAATAGTGATGAGGACCTTCAACTGTATCCATTTCAACGACTTCATCCATTGGATGTTCAGTAATATAATTTAAAAAATCGTCATAATATCTACCATCCAAATAAGCACGACTATAATTAGTTTCATCTTTTATTGATGACTTTCTTTTAGAATATTTAACTTTTCTAACAAGCATTATGTTATCTAAATCAAGAATTTTATTATCAATCCAATTATAAATTGTTTGAACACTATATTTGAATTCTTTAGGATATTGAGATTTTATAACTTCTAATGAAAGATTCTTTAATATTAATGGCTTTAGAAATTCTGTTAGTTCTTTTGCTTCTTCGCTTGTTATTCTTGCACCTTTATGACTGTCTATTAAATTCATTTTATGCTTTAATTGAGCATCAGAAGATGAATAAATATATTTATTTAATTTGCATTCTGTAAATTGATTACAACCATTGCAAACACCACATATATGTTTTAAGTTTTTGCAATGTGGTATTGTTGTATACTTTTTACAATAATCGTTGCAATTTATTTTAGAAAATTTACAATCATTACAATTATGTGTACATTTAGAATTTCCACACACTTGATGCTCCATACAAATCTTTTTCAAACCACATATATTCTTATATCTAGACTCGATTTTCAATACCTTATTTCTATCGATTTCTTTTTTTACTGTTGAAATAGAGCAATGAAGATATTTAGAAATATCAGTTAAGTTCATTCCTCTTTGTAAACATTTCTCTAATGACAATCTATCTTCATTGTTTAATTGTTTAAATTTTATATGTATCTCTTCTTTAAATGTTGTTGCCATATTTATTCTCTCCTTTCTTTCGACAACAGATACATATTTATTTTATAGTTTTGAAGTTACTTTTGGATTATTATTAGTTTTGAAGTTATTATTTTAATTAAGCTCATTGTTTTTTTATTCTATTATTTCTCATTTATTCATAATTTATTTGCTAAAAAGCAACATATTAATTATAATTTATATGTAAATCGTTGACGAAGCTAATAAAGTTAATTTTTGTCAAGAAAGAGCTAGATGATGTAAATGCTCCAAAAATACTTTAGCGCCACTTCTGAGATTCTAGTTAATCCTAGCGGTTGTTCCGTTACCACTACTAATTGAGAGCATCTTATGATGAATCAGGATGGTACCGCGATTAATTTCGTTCCTGAAGGTACTTTTTTTATTGCTTAAATGGAGATTTGATTATGAAAAAATTAATGAGTTATGAAATAAGAGATATGTGGCTTAATTTCTTTAAAAGCAAAGGGCACTATATTGAACCTGGCGCAAATTTAATTCCCCACAATGATCCAACATTACTTTGGATTAATTCCGGTGTTGCCGCTTTAAAAAAATATTTTGATGGTTCAGAAGTTCCACCTTTTACTAGAATTACTAACGCCCAAAAATCAATTAGAACTAACGATATTGAAAATGTTGGTCGTACTTCACGTCACCACACTTTCTTTGAAATGCTAGGTAATTTCTCAATTGGTGATTACTTTAGAGATGATGTCTTACCTTGGGCATATGAATTATTAACAAGTGATAAATATTTTCAAATTCCAGTTGAAAAATTATATATAACTTATCACCCAAGCGATTTAGCAACTAAGAACCTTTGGATGAAACTAGGAATTCCAGAAAGTCATCTCGTTCCTTTAGAACATAACTTCTGGGAAATTGGTGAAGGACCATGTGGACCAAATACGGAAATGTTTTTTGACCGTGGTGAAAAATATGATCCTGAACACCTTGGGGAAAAATTGATGTTTGAAGACCTTGATAACGATCGTTATATCGAATTATGGAATATTGTTTTCTCACAATATAATGCTGAAAAAGATAAACCTCGTTCAGAATATAAAGAACTTCCACATAAAAACATCGATACTGGAGCTGGTCTTGAAAGATTAGCCTGTATCTTTCAAGATGTGGAAACAAACTTTGATACTGACTTATTTATTCCTTATATCAAAGAAGTTGAAAAGATTGCTCAATATCCTTATGAGGGCGAATATAAAATGGCATATCGTGTCATCGCTGATCATATTAGAACTTGTACATTTGCGCTTAGTGATGGAGCGACATTTTCAAATGAAGGAAGAGGCTACGTTTTAAGAAGACTCATTAGAAGAGCTATCCGTTACTTAAAAAAATTAGGCGTTGAAAAGCCATATCTATATAAACTTGTCTATAGTGTCGCTGATAATATGAAATCATTTTATCCATATTTAAGTGATCATGCTGATAAGGTAAGCAAGATGATTTTAAACGAAGAAGAAAAATTTGCTAAGACTTTAAATAATGGTGAAGTATTATTAAGAAATATGCTTACCAATTGTCAAAATAAAACCCTATCAGGTCAAGATGCTTTTAAACTCTATGATACATATGGTTTTCCTTTTGAACTAACTAAAGAAATCGCTAATGAATCTGGTTATAATGTTGAAGAAGAATCATTCAATGTTGAAATGGAAAAACAAAAACAAAGAGCGCGTGAATCACGTGGTGATCTCCAATCAATGTCCTCACAAATGATTGACTTGATGAATTTTAAAGAGCCATCCACTTTTACTTATGAATTAGATGATATTAATGCCAAGGTAATTGCGATTTTTAAAGATGGTGTTAAAGTTGATTATTTAGACGAAGAAGGTGAAGTCATCTTTGATAAAACAAATTTCTACGCTTTAAGCGGTGGTCAAGTTGCTGATAATGGTACAATTGAAAATAGTGACACTCTCGCTGAAATTTATGATGTTATAAAAGCTGTCAACAAACAAAATCTTCACTTTGTAAAAATAAAATATGGCCGAATTCAAGTTGGTGATACTTTCACTTTAAAAATCAATCAAGAACGTAGAATGAAAATCACTCGTAACCATTCTTGCGCTCATTTATTGCAAAGGGCTTTACAGATTGTCTTAGGCGATGATATTCATCAAGAAGGTTCATTTAATGGTGAAGATTATCTTCGCTTTGACTTCAATTATAATCAAAAAATATCTTCACAAAAATTGTTTGAAATTGAAGAAAAAGTTAACGAGATGATTAACAAAGATCTTAAATGTAAAATTACATATATGAACAAAGAAGAGGCGATGAAATCACCAGCAATGCATTTATTTAATGAAAAATATGGCGATATCGTAAGAGTGGTAAATTTCGGCGATGAATCAATTGAATTTTGTGGTGGATGCCATGTTAGCTCCACAAAAGAAATCGGTCTATTTACCATTAAATATGAAGAAGCAGTCGCTTCTGGAATTAGAAGAATTGAAGGATGCACATCTTTTGCTGCTTATCAATATTTAAAGAAAAAAGATAGTTTATTAAACGATATAGTCAGCTTATTAAAATGTGGTAGCCAAATGGAAATCATCACTAAGATCAATACTTTACTTGATGAAGTCTCCACTAATAAGAAGACAATCGATAGTTTATCAAATCGTCTTGCCGATTGTCGCGCCAAAGAATTACTATCTTCCTTTATCAAAAAAGATGATTATTACCTTTTAGTGGCACGTGAAGATAATCTTGATAAGAAAAATTTCACTACAACATTCGATAGTTTGAAGAATCAACATGATTCATATATTATTTTATTAAGTAGCGTCAATGATGATAAGATATCCTTTATCGCTGGAGTAAGCCAAAATTTAACTTCCCGTTTCCAAGCTGGCAATATAATTAAACGTGTCTGCGCTTTAACTGGTGGCTCAGGTGGAGGACGAAAAGATGTCGCTCAAGGTGGAGGTAAAGATATCGCTTCGCTCAATAACGCTCTTGAAATAATGAAAGGTGAACTATAATGATTGGTAAAGTACTCGGATTAGATTTAGGTGAAAAAACTTTAGGCATTGCTGAATCAGATATCATGGGCATAATCGCCTCAGGAATTGAAAATTATCGCTTCTTGGATTGTGATTTTGAAAGTGCTTTAGAAAGAACTATATATTATGTAAAAAAAGATAATATTAAAGAGATTGCCCTTGGCTTACCTTTACATATGTCTGGAGATGAATCCGAACACTCAAAGATGGCTCGTGATTTTAAAGAGATGATTGAAGAAAAATTACCTGATATCAAAGTCGTACTAATCGATGAAAGATGGACAACTAAGCAAGCTAATCGTCGTTTACTAGAAGCTGATTTATCACGCAATAAGCGTAAAAAAGTTATCGATAAAATGGCCGCGGTTGTCATCTTAGAAACTTATTTACAAATGAGAGGTTAACAAATGGAAAAACAAGATAATAAAGTAATCTTTGTCGATGAACAAGGAAGAAAAACCGAATTAAACATTCTCTTCACATATCAAAACAAGGAACGCGGTCGCGAATATGTTTTATTTTATGATGAAGCCAACCCAAGCGAAATAATAGCTGGATATCTTTCTGAGAATAATGAAATTTTAGATATTGAAGATGATGATGAATATGATGAACTTGATGAAGTATTAAAATCTTTTCTTGATGAACAAGAAAATCAATAAAATACTATCATTTTAGTTAAAATATGATATAATAACAAAGTCACAAGGAGATGATAATATGTCATTCAATGAAGAGCAAGTATTAACCGAAGAAGGTAAAAAACAATATGAGGAAGAATTATCACATTTAATTAATGTTGTTCGTCCACAAGTCACTCAAGAAATTAAAGAAGCTAAAGAACAAGGCGACTTATCAGAAAACGCTGATTATGATGCTGCGAGAAATAAGCAAGGTGAAGTTGAATCACGTATCGCTTATTTACAAAATTTATTGTTACACGCTAAGATTATTTCTCAAAGTGATGTCTCAGTTGTCGGTTTAGGTTCAAGAGTAAAAATCAATATTAAAGATGAGGATGTAATTGAAGAATATCTCATCGTTGGTCCTGCTGAAGCTGATCCTGAAAGTGGTAAAATTTCTAATGCTTGTAAGTTATCACAAGCAATTATGGGTCATAAAGTCGGTGAATCTGTCACTGTCAAAGTTGATAATCCATATCAAGTTGAAATCTTATCAATTTCAAAATAAATTAAACTATCACCAATTAAAAACCTCTTTACTTCAAGGAGGTTTTTTATTTGTTTTTAAAATAATCTATAGCGTTTTCTTTATCAATTAATAGCTGCGCATATAATTCATCGATATTATTAAACTTCATCTCTTCACGCATATATTTAATCAATTGAATTTTTATCTTATGATGATAAATATCTTCATTAAAATCAAAAATATTAACTTCAATAACGGCTTTATCTAACTGATTAACTGTGGGATGAACCCCAATATTACACATTCCGCGATATTTAATTTTATCGATGATTATTAAGCAAGCATATACCCCATTTTGAGGCTTAACATATTTATTTAAAGCTACATTGGCAGTGGGAAAATGATGTTTATTTCCAAAACCATATCCTTTTAATACTTCACCAGTAATCTGATAGTTATGACCTAATAAAAGATTTGCCTTTTCAATTTTTCCCTCTTCTATCAATGAAATAATATTCCTTGTTCCAATTTTTTTACCATCATCTAAAAGTTCATCTACCACATCAACTTTAAATAAATCATGATATGTTTTAAGTGTTTCAACATTTCCTTCAGCCATCTTCGCAAAAGTATAGTCTTGTCCTACAACGACTTCTTTTGCATTTAGCTTAACAATGATTTTATGAATAAATTCATCGCATGATAAGTTTTTTACTTTATCATCAAATCTTAAAATAATTAAATAATCAACTCCACAAGATTCTAATATTTCAATCTTATCATCTAAAGAGGTGATATAACGATCTTTTTTAAAAGAAAAATTATCTAAAAATTCAAAGGTTAATAATCCTGATTTATAGATTGACTCCTTAGCCTTTTGAATCAATTTTTGATGCCCTAAATGGATTCCATCAAAATATCCTAGACATAGACAAATTTCATCTTCAATTTTAAATTCTTGTTCAAGTGATATGTATTTTACTTCCATTAAAATAAACCTCTTTTAGAATAAAAATATCCATCATTTCTTCGCTCATAAATTGCTAAAGGAATTTGATTTTGATTAATTAATAAAACTAGATTTTCATCTTCATTCAATGATAATTTTTTACCATTTCTAATATCGATTTCAGTTTTTTCATCAACGTTAATTTTTTTTATAAATGTTATAAAATCATTTAAACTAATCATATCTTCTATTTCGATATCATTAATCTTTTTAGCGTCTTTTAAGTAGTAATGACCGATTCGAGTTCTTTTTAATGAGGATAAACAACCAATTGTATTTAATTTAGAGGCGATATCCTCTCCTAAGACGCGAATATAGGTACCTTTGGAAACTTCACATGCGAAAGTAATCTCATCATTCATATACGAAATTAAACGCATGTTAGAAATCGTTATGTCTCTTTGCTGGCGTTCAACTTCAATGCCATCGCGAGCTAAAACATATAATGGTAAACCATCTTTTTTTAATGCAGAATACATTGGTGGAGTTTGCTTTGAATGACCTAAAAAAGACGATAGTACTCTTTTTATTTGTTCAACATCTAATTTCTCTACCTCTTTTTCTTGTAATATCTTACCTGTAATATCTAAAGTATCGGTCTTGATTCCTAATTTCAAAGTGGCAAGATATTCTTTATCTTCATTTTCAAGATAAGGAATAATTTTAGTAGCTTTACCCATTGTAACAATTAATAATCCCTCTGCAAAGGGATCTAATGTTCCGCAATGGCCTACTTTTTTAGTATTAGTTTTCTTTCTCAAGTAAGCACAAATATCAAATGATGTCCAATTCTTTGGTTTATTAATTAAAAAAACTCCATCCATTTTATTTATCTTTCATCCATGCAATATTATAATAAATTAGGAAGTGAAATAAAAGAATATGTCATTAAAAAAGATATTGGCGTGCTTAGTAAGAGCTGATTTAGACTATAACTTAATTGAAGACGGAGATAATATTGCTGTCGGTGTCAGCGGTGGCAAAGATTCCATGCTTCTTTTAAAATGTTTAAAACAATATAAACGCTATCCTTTTAAAAAATTTGACTTTGTCGCTATATTCCTCGATTTAGGTTTTGGAAATGTCAACAAAGAAATATTAATCAGTTATTGTAATGAAAATGACATAAAACTTCATATTGAAGATTCGACTGATGTATATAAAATTTTAAAACAACATCCCTCATCTTCGGGTCATTTACCTTGTTCAATCTGTTCGAGAATGAAGAAAGCGGCGATTAACAAAGTTGCACATCAATTAAATTGTAATAAAGTAGCTTTTGCTCATCATTTAGATGATGCGCTAGAGACTTTATTAATGAACGAGATCTATGGTGGTCGCATTGCTACATTCGCTCCTAAAATGTTTTTAAGTGATACTCAACTAACCTTTATTCGCCCATTTTGCTTAGTTAGAGAAAAAGATATAATCTCTGCATGTAAAAAAGAAGAGATACCTATTATCAAATCCCCATGCCCAAATGATCATATTACCATGCGTGAAGAAAGCAAAAAAATGCTTAATTATATTTATGAAAAATATCCAAATTCTTTTAATAATTTTAGAACGATGCTCCAAGATTACTCCCATTTTGATTTATGGTTTGATAAAAAAGATTTCCCCTTGAAGGATGGTTATACAATTCATGAGTGTGTTAGTAAAAAGGATTTCATGGACGTTATAAAAATTAGACAATTAGTATTTGTTAAAGAATTTAATTTTCCGCTTGAGATTGAATTTGATAATCTTGACCGCGATGATAATACCCATTTATTCATTCTATCTTATAAGGGTGTTGGTGTTGGAACAATCTCTTATATTAAAGAAGATGAACGCTTATTTCATCTTCGACGATTTGCTATTTTAAAGCAACATCGTCATCAAAAATTAGGAAAAGAACTATTAAAATTTGTTGAATGTGATATCTCTTCAAAATATAATCCTTGCAAAGTCTATCTAAATGCGATGATTGATTTAAAAAATTATTATCTTGATGAAGGATATGTTCAAGTTGGTGAACCTTTTATTGAAGAAGGTAGTAACATTTTACATATCAAATTAGAAAAGACCTTTACTAAAGGTTTACAATATCGATTATAAAATCCAAATAAAAACTATAAAGATCGTTATACACTTTTTCTTTATAGTTTTTTTAATTATCTAAGTTAATTATTTCTTACTTGAGAAATATTTTTGCCATCTCCAAGAATCACGGCAAGCATCAACAATACTTCTTTCAGCTTTCCAATTTAATTCTTTTAAAGCCTTAGAACAATCAGCATAGCATTCTGCGATATCACCTGGGCGACGTGGAGCGATTACATAAGGGACTTTAATTCCATTAGCATCTTCAAATGCATGAACTAACTCTAATACTGATGTGCCTTTAGAAGTTCCTAAATTATAAATTACTAATCCTGAATTCTGATGCAATTTCTTAATAGTGGCCACATGTCCTAACGCTAAATCAACAACGTGAATATAATCTCTTACGCCTGTTCCATCTGGAGTATTATAATCATCACCAAAAACATTTAATTTTTCTCTTTGACCGATAGCAACTTGAGTGATATAAGGCATTAAATTATTAGGAATACCATTAGGTGCTTCCCCGATTAATCCTGATTCATGAGCACCGATTGGATTAAAATATCTTAATAAAGCAATGTTCATTTCTGGATGAACTTTATATACATCTTGTAAGATTCCTTCAATAATTAATTTTGTTGTACCATATGGATTTGTTGTACCACCAATTGGATCATCTTCAACAATTGGAACTCTTTTTGGGGTTCCATAAACTGTTGCGCTTGATGAGAAAATAATGTTTTTAACTTTATATTTAATCATAGCATTTAATAAGTTAATCGTGCTCATTAAATTATTCTCATAATATAATAATGGTTTAACACATGATTCACCGACTGCTTTAGAGCCAGCAAAATGAATAACATCCTCTATATCTGGATTTTCTTTAAAAATCTCATCCAATTTTTCTTTGTCGAGTAAATCGGCAATATAATATTTAATTTTTTTACCGCTGATGGCCTTAATTTGATCAACCATCTCCTCTTTTGCATTTGATAAATTATCAACAACAATTGGATCGTAGCCTTGTTTTATAAGTTCAATAACAGTATGTGATCCAATATAGCCTAAGCCGCCTGTAACTAATATAGCCATATAAATCTCCTTCTATTTACAATCTAATTATACTTAATTGATATTTAAAAATACATCTATTTTTCATAATTATTTTTAATATAAATTTTGAATGCAATATAATTTAAAACCATCCTTTATTATTTCACTAATAGTATTATTCTTTGAGCTATTTTAAGAGTATGAATTAAAATTGTTTTACCATTATTAGTTAACTCAAAAATTATTGAAGATCATGCATCATTGTTAAGAAATATTCTTTAATAATTTATTAAATTAAAAAGAGCATGATTTCTCATTCTCTTTTTAAAATTATTTAACTATCTTTATTTATTAACTTCTTTTAAAATCTTTTCAATTTTTTCATAATTGTCTAGAGTTTCATCTTTAATGAAGACTAACTCTGGGACTTTATATATGTCCATCTTTTTAGCTAAAGATGTTCTAATCGCCCCTTTTAGCTTATTTAATTGATTAACTGCGTCATTTGTTTGCTCACGATTTAAATGAGTAACATATACTTTAGCTAATGAGAAATCATTGCTAATATCACAATAACTAACATTAACCAATTTCATAATTGGATTTTTTAATTCAAACAAAATTATATCTGAAATATTTTTTTGAATTAAAGAAGCAATTCTAGCATGCTTGTTGGCCATTATATTACTTCCTTTCTACAAGTTGGATTTCATAGGCTTCAATGATATCAAACTCTTTTTCATCATTATAATTTTCAATAGTTAATCCACATTCGAAATCTTTATTAACTCTAGAGGCATCATCTTTAAATCTCTTCAATGAGGAGATTTTGCCAGTGTATATTACTACGCCATCACGAATCAAACGAATCTTACAATCACGTTTAATATAACCATCAGTAACATAACATCCAGCAATTGTACCAATCTTAGAAGCTTTAAAAATTGATCTAACTTCTGCTTGACCAATAACAACTTCTTTTTCAACTGGTTTTAATAAGCCTTTCATCGCAAGTTCAATTTCCTCTATCATGGCATAAATAATCGAATGAAGATGAATTTCAACTTTTTCTTCTTGGGCTTTTTGTCTAACTTTTGCATCTGGTCTAACATTAAAACCATATACCAAGGCTTTGGATGCTGAAGCTAAAACGATATCTGATTCAGTAATTGCGCCCGCGGCAGCATGAATAATATTTATTTTAATACCTTCGACTTGAATCTTTTCTAAACTAGATTTGATAGCTTCTACTGATCCTTGTAAATCAGCCTTAACGATGACATTAATTGTTTTGATTTCACCTTCATGAATTTGATTAAATAAGTCGTCAAGTGAAGCGGCGCTAGATTTATTTAAAGCTTTGTTTCTCGCTGAAAGTTTTCTAATTTCAGAAATTTCCCTGGCTGTTTTTTCATCTGCAAAAGCCATGAAATGATCACCAGATGTAGGTACATCTTCAATACCAGTAACCACTACTGGAGTTGAAGGGTGAGCGGATTTAACATTCTGACGATGTTCATTAACCATTCTTCTAACTTTACAATAATAATTACCAATAACAACGGAATCACCAACATTTAAGGTACCATTTTGGATTAATAATGTAGCTTTAGGTCCTTCATTTTTATCAAGTGAAGCTTCGATAACACTTCCAATCGCATATCGATTTGGATTAGCTTTTAATTCTTTGAGTTCAGCAACAACTAAAATAGTTTCTAATAAATCATCAATACCAATCTTTTTCTTAGCCGAAACTTCTTTAAAGATTGTATCTCCACCCCATTCTTCAGGAATAAGATCATATTGAGCTAATTCATCTTTAACGCGATCGACATTCGCGGTTGGTTTATCAATTTTATTGATAACCACGATGATTGTTACTCCAGCTGCTTTAGCATGATTAATTGCTTCGACAGTTTGAGGCATAACCCCATCATCCGCGGCAACTACAATTAAAGCAATATCAGTCACTGCCGCGCCACGGGCTCTCATCGCAGTAAAAGCTTCATGACCAGGAGTATCTAAAAATGTGATTTTCCTACCTTTAATTTCTTTTTGGTAAGCCCCGATTTGTTGAGTGATAAGACCAGCTTCCCCATCAGCGACATGTGAATCTCTAATAGTATCAATTAATGTAGTTTTACCATGGTCAACATGTCCCATGATAACTACAACTGGAGGCCTTTCACATAAATCCTTAGGATCATCTTCAATTACAATATCTTCAAAATGTTCTTTATTTATAATTTCCTCTTTTTGGAAATCATATCCATAATTGACACAAACTTCAGCAATTAAATCATCGTTTAATTTTTGATTAATTGTGACCATTATTTTTTTATTGATAAATAGATACTTTATTACATCTGAGGAATTAAGATTTAATTGCTTAGCAAGTTCACCAACTGTAACTTCTCCTGTATATTTAAATACTCCGCCGTTAACTTTATTTTGTGGAGCGTTCATCTTTTTATTTTTATCAAAATGAGGAACATTAGAAATACGTTTATTGTCATTTGACTTTGCCTTATTTGCTACTTTATTCTTATTTACCATCTATTTTCCCCTTTCCTATAATGATAATTTAATTATTTCTTTAGCGAAATTATCATCGCTAATTCCTACACAAGCCACTTCATTTTTAGAAAATAAATTCCCTAATTCTTCTTTTGTAAAACATCTAACTACTTTTATTTCATAATACGATGCTTTATTAAGATATTTTTTTTCTTGCGAAGGAGATATGTCATTAGCAATAACCATGACTTTAATCTTATTAGAGAGAATTTGTACAATTACACTTTCTCCAAAACTCATCTTTCTCGCTTTATATGCAAACTGAAGGAGAGTAGCAATTTTATTTTTGGCTAACAAGTCCATATAAGGTTTCGTATACCTTTTCAGGAATGCTGCATTCGAGAGCTTTTCCTAAGCAATTAGTCTTTTTAGCAAGATCAATTGCTTCAACACTTAAAGATAAATATGCTCCTCTTCCATTTGCCTTTGATGATAAATCAACGAATACTTCTCCAAGATTATTCTTAACCACTCTGATTAATTCTTTCTTAGGAAAGAGTTTTTGAGTGGCTAAGCATTTTCTCATGGGAACTTTTTTAGTCATTAATTGTCCTCGTAATATTCGTCGTAATCATCGTAATTGATATCTTCATCATCGTAATCCTCGTCGTATTCTTCAGCATCGAGTTCGTCAAGTTCTTCTTGAGTGTAGATATCCATTCTATTAGTATTAGCGATTGATTGAGTTTCTTTCTTTTCTTCATCAACTTTGCTCTTCTTTTTATAAGCATTGTTTTGAGCGTTTTTCTTTTTCTTTTCTTCTTCGATTTGTTTTTCTAAATCATCTAAAGAAACCTTACTTTGCATGATGACAGGTTTGTATTCAACTGGAGTTTCTTCCTTAACAACAGGTTTAACAATTTCCTTTTCTTCAGGTTTAACTTCAACCGGTTCTTCCTCTTCATCTTCTTCTTCGACTTCTTCATATTCATCTTCATCATATTCTTCGTCATCGAAGTCTTCTTCATCTTCTTCCTCGTCATCTACTATTTCTTCAATAACAGGAGTTTGTTTAGCTTTAAGAGCATCTTCTTCTGCTTTTTTCTTTCTAGCTTCTTCTTCACGAGCAATTTGTTCGATTAAAGCTTGACGACGTGCGGCAAGAATCATTTCATCTTCTTCTTTCTTCATATCATCAATTGTAGCGTAGACGATACCTTCTTCTTTAGCTTGAGTTTCTTCTTTAATATCAATCTTACATCCAGCTAATTTAACCGCTAGACGAGCATTAACACCACGTCTACCGATTGCAACACGTAATTCACCATCTTTAACGATGACGACTGCTGAACCATCTTCATTAATCTTAACGCCTAATACGACAGCTGGTTTTAAACATTCAGCAATGAATAAACCTTTATGTTCATGATATTGGATAATATCAATCTTTTCATGATTGATTTGAGAGCAAATTTTTTGAATTTTACTTCCACCAGGTCCAATACAAGCTCCAACTGGATCGACATTAATATCGTTCGTGGTAACTGATACCTTAGCTCTTTCACCAGCTTCACGAGCAATGTCTTTAATAATTACTGTACCATCATAAACATCATGAATTTCTTCTTCAAATAATCTTCTTAGAAATCCTCCGCAAGCTCTTGAAATAGTAATGCCTGAATCAGGTGAAGTTCCACCTACACCAGCAAGATATACTTTAACTGCTTGACCAACAGAGAATTGCTCATCACCGATTTTTTCTTTGTCAGAAAGAATTACCGATGTTCTTCCAATATTAATAAGAGTATATTTGGATTCAATTTTTTCAACATATCCAGTGATTAATTCATCGATCTTATCTGAATATAAAGCTAAGATTGCTGCTTTTTCAGCTTCTTTAATCTTCTGTTTTAAAATTGATTTAAATTTCATCGCATCTTGTTTAGTAAAATCATCTAATTCAACTTTTAATGCTACTTGAGAACCAATTTCAGCATCAGATTTAACTTCTTTTGCATCTTCTAATGATATTTCAATGGCATCATCAGTAACTTCTTCAACAACGTTTTTTAAATTAAAAATATCAATTTTTCCCTCTTCTGGGACAATTTCAACTTTTACCATTAAATCTGGTAAACCATCAACGTGTTTCTTTTTAACAATTGTCTCAAATGCTTCACTTAATGCTTTGATAGTAATTTCTTTAGTGATACCTTGTTGTTCTAAGGCTTCTAGTCCATCAAGGAATTGTTTTGTGTCTAACATGTTCTTCTCTCCTTATAATTCTATACTTTAACTGTTAGTTTGGCTTTATTAATATTTGAAACGTTAATCTCGACATTCATCTTTCTCGTCTTTTGACGATATTCAAGTGTAATTTTTTCTTCATCAGCAGATGTCAATGTTCCAATATAAGAATTTAGACCTTTAATTGGATTAATTAATTTAATTTCCATATACTTTCCAATCAATAAAGGTAATTTAGATAAATCCTTAATAGTCTTTTCTGCACCTGAAGTTGAAACATCTAAGCAATAATTGTCTTGAATAAGATTAATTTCATCTAATCTAGTAGACAAATCTTCACTTAACGAAACGATTTCATCTAAGTCAATACTTGAAAGATCACTTCTTTCAACATAAATCTGTAAGATATATTCTTTACCTTTTTTCAGATATCTAAGTTCATCAATTTCCATATTATGTTTTTGGATTACATCGATTAATTCCTTAGATAATTGTTCTTCTAATGCTGTCAAATTCATCACACTCCTTTACAAAAGAAAAAGTGGGAACCCCACTTCTAACATTTATCAAATGATTCGAAGATATAACAATTTCTCGTTACATAGTAATAATATAACATAAATTATTAAAAATCATCAAAAATATTAAAAAAACATGTAAAATTACGATTTTTTATAAATAAGCATCTATTTATCTTAAATGAAGATATATTTTATTAATTCACCTGTTACTTAATATGCAATTTATATTTAGTATTATTTATTTTTTCTCAGTATTAATAAAAAAACTGCATAAAATGCAGTTCATAATAGATATTTAAACTTTCACGAAGTTTATCCGACATTTCATAATAAATATGAAACCGATTATTCAAAGCTTCACGTCTATCAACGCATATATATCATAATATATTTTAATCTATAAGGTATATTTTTTACTTATATTATGTCATTTCGCAATTTTAATAAATAATTAAATTTACGAAGCAAAGAATTTAATTCAAGTTGTTAATAAAAATTGTAACTTATAAATTTTTGTGAATTTATATAATGTTTTTTATCAACAAAAACTGCATAGAATGCTATTTATGATAGTTATTTAATATGAAAAATATTTATAAACTCAAATTTAATTTAAAATATTATTTGTCGCTATCTATTAAATCATTATTCAATAAATATTTAATACCTAATATTATTTGTTCCTCTGTAATTAATCCCTTTCCCAATGATACTTTTAAATATATGGCTGGTGAAACATAAAACGCTTCCAAAGGAATTTCAATAATCTTGATAAATTCTTCATAAGTAAATAGACCATACGTATTAATGTCTATGTTCATTCTTTCTTCATCGTATTTCATATTTTCATCTAAGTCAAAAATATTATACAAACCTTGAATATCATAAGGGAAAGTAGGCATCGTTAATAAGCCATTTGCAAACAAATTCATATGATAAGCCGACACTGGACAATACACTCTCACTTTTTCAATTCTTATGTTTGCTGATTTTAATTTTATTGTTTCCATATTTTCATTATTATTAACAACAAATTCATGATTGATATAATTTATATAATTTTGTTCATTAATAATTTCATATCTATTTGTAGTTTTATCAAACAATGCATGATCATTTGCAATCTTTATTTTAATATTCTTCTCAAAACACAATTCAATAGTAGTACATTCCAAAGCTTCTTCATCTTTATGAGTAATAAATATAATAGGACTTATATCTATTTTTCCAGTTTCATGATTAAATACTTTAACTAAATCTCCAATTTGTAAGTTTTCAACCTTTTTTAAAGTATTATCATGCATTAAAATGTTGCTTCCTTCAACGATGCATGTGACATTATCACTTGTAAATCTATAATCAGCATCTGCAGTATAAATTGTATTTGAACTCCAAGCAATACCACCACTTTTTGTTGCAATGACCTCAGAGGTTGCTGTTCCATTTTCATCATATGTTGTTTTGATAACTTGCGATGTTCCGCTAACGGATGCATTATCGCTAACCTTAAATACCCATCCTTTAGGCATAGTTGCAGTAATTTTTGCACCTGTTTCAGTTGATTCAGAAAGTGTCATTGAAGATGAATTTTGACCATAAGTAATTGAACGCTTGATACTACCTGCTCCTGATTTACCCGTTGTATGATCGCAAGTTATAACAAAAGCTTCTTTTGGTTGAATTTGAATTAATGTTTCAGAAGTAATTTTATACCAACTTCCAATAGTATATGATTGTCCATTAATCGTTATATACTCGCACTTTGAATCGTTAATTTTAATATATGAATCATTAGAAACTTCTAAAATATTTGATGCAATATTATTAACACCTTCATATTTTAATGTTGCGCCTGTATCTGAGGCTGTATCATTTGTATATAAGGTATATTCATATGCATTATGTTTGTAATTAGTTTTATTTATATTAATAGTAACTTTTTGTAATTTATTAATATTTCCATCATAACAAGCAGCTCCACTATGAGAATAATAAATGTTGCCTGCCTCAAACATACTATTGGAAATATATGTCGGAGAATTACTGGCATCATAAAATGGACCTTTAAATTCTAATAACGGAGTATCCAATTCTGCTTTAGTTCCTTCTTTTGTTGATAGTGCCAAATTAGAAGCATCACTAACAGAACTTAAATTAACAATAGACGACCCTAATTCATTGTTTGTCGATATATAACCGGCAATAGCACCATACTCATTTACATTAATAGTTCCATTATTAACAAAATTGCAATCTTTACTCCCGTAATTTGCAATCCCAATTGCAATCATTGTATTTGCTTCATAAATATATATCTTTGATTTTTGTTGCGCTCCAGTTCCTATCCCATGCACATTAAGAGTCGAACCTTCACCGATTGTAAAATTTGAACCCGGTAAAAATTTAATACATTTTGAATTAGTGTTAAAAGTTCCATTAATATAAATATCGAAAATTGAGCTTATAGGTAAATCAAATTTTTTAGAATCAATTTGTGCAACATTTACATCAATATACAAAGAACCGATATTTGAACTACCACTTACATATATTAGTGTCTTAGATGAACTACAATATTCTATTCCAATATATCCATCTTCCACATAAAAAAGATAGTTTGTCGAAGTATCATCACTTGAACCGATTAATCCGCACAAAGCATTTTTACTTTGACCAGATATTTCAACATATGCCATAACTTTTATTTGACCACCTTTATCGACTTTCAAATACGTTTGAATGTTTCTAAAATCAAATTTATAGGTAGGACAAATATTGTTTTGTACTTTGTTTAAAATAGAATTACCACTACCCATGTCATATGCGCAAAAAATACTTTCTACAAACCCAGTTGACGTAACATTTATAAATCTATTTTCATCTAAGCTATTATTATAAACAATATTAGCCGATGATTTATTACCATAAATTGGATTAACTTCTGTAATATAGCCATATAGTTGCGCAGTACCACTTATAGTAATAGATGAATCTTTGCCTAATGCAATTTGAGAATAATTACCCTTCATTCCAGAGGTTCCAAATGTACCACCAAGTATTAACTTTCCACCATATTCTACATTAATATCTGCGCCATTAATAAGGCTTACTAAAGAAATTCTCGTAGCCGTTCCCGATGCACTAAAAGTATAGGGAGATAAATCAGCACTATGAGCAATTAGTAAAGTAGTTCCATTTTTAATTGTTATATTTTCCTTAATACTTGTTGTTACTCCTAATTTAACAACGACTGTATCGCCACCAGAACGACTATTAGCAACAGAAATTCCTTTTTCTATACTAGTATAATATACATTATCTGATTGAGTATAACATACAGCTCTATCCTCTGTTGTACTAATCGTAATGTTTTCTTTTGTCGTTTCGCTACCAGCAATAACAAAAGAACTATATCCAATACTAAATAAAGTTGTAATAACTAATAATATTGATAATATGAATGCACCTAAAGACAACTTTCTCATATATTATTAATCCTTATCTTAAATTTGAAAGTAGGTACATTTTCGTAATATGTATTAATAGTTCCATCATCAATTACTTTATATATTGCAGTTAAGTTAGTTGTACCAGTAGTTGAAACTAATGTATAACTTATTGTTGAATTAAGAACATTATCTGTAATACTGCTGCTAGTATTAATTACATTTTCATTCGCATCAGTAATTTTAGGATTTGTTTCTTTAGGATTAGTATTCGGAACAACTGCTCCAATATACGTATTTAAAAATGTAACATCAGTACATTCTAAGCTAATTGAAAAATTAAGCGGATTTGAAATCGCACTTGCTAATGAATTATCTATTATGAATTTTGTAATTATCGCTGTTTCAGTAACAATTGTGGAATTTTCAACCAAACCATCTTGCCCTAACGTAAATGTTTTTACTTCTGCAATACTAAAAAGATCACCGGTTTTAATATCACCGACTGTAACATTAAGATCAATGGATGTTGAATACGGAACTATGATTAACCAACTAGAAAAACCTACTCCGATTAATGAGACATTACAAAGAGCGAGAAGTAGCCCCCCCCCGGCAAATTTACGCTTTAAGTTTTTAAACAATTTCTTTACGTCTTTCATATATCAATTATTTTACCTCATATGCTTTCATTTTTGTAGAATTTATTATTATTTTTAATATATTTATTCTGCAAATTTTTTAAATATCCAAGTATTATATTGAGAAGAAAATGCAATGATAGAATTTGAATATTTAACACTATTTACATCATTAGTTGATTGAGAATTGGACATAAACTTTCTAAGATTTGCATTTAACAATGTCGTATTATCTTGAACTATATCACCATCAGAAAATGATAATAATGGTACAAAAATTCCTTTATAGTATGCATAAAAATTACTATCTACCTTTATTATTTGATGATCATCATCATATATTTCAGTTTCAGTTATAGTAATTTCTCTATCAATTGCATCTGATTGATTACTACCAGCACTTCCGCCGACATACATATCGCTATCAACGTATAAGAAGAAATTTCTGCTGTCCGATGTCTTTTCTATTACACCATTATTCAATGATAAGCTTGAAGTTTCTCTCAAAACTCCGTTCTTATATGTTCCTTCAAGAGAATATTGCGAATCAATAATATATCCTTTTCCATTAGAAATTAATGGATTCAAATTATAAGAAGCTGCTCTTTGATATTCATTAGTTACTGCAGTTTCTGTACCACTAAACAAATATCCATTCAGTAATTCAGCTTTCATATCATATGTTTTGACCAGTGCACGATTGGCAATTATATCTTTTAATGATTGCTCAGATAAATTCATATATCCAGATAAATAATAGAAGCAATCTCCAAGTGAATCCGCCGTATTAATTGTAGTATCAAATTCTATTGAACCATTTATCTGTATATTACCAGTTTTGGTATTAGTCCAAAAAGTAGCATTAGAATATATTCCACTAGAAAATTTTTCTGAACTGTAACCATAATTAGATAAATCAGAAATATGATTAGTATAACTCATAATTCCGCCTACCATATGTCTAGTTTCCTCTGGAATTACTACTCCAGTTGTCTTCTTATACGTTACAGGATCTTTCGTGTATTCAAATTTTAAAAAAGAACCTTCTTCAACAAGCAAAGAACTTCCTGGATAAAATGTCATTTTAGAAGATACAACTAATTGATTTCCCGCTTTAACGATAATATCAACAAATGGAGATATAGGAAAATCAATTCTACCAAAATCTACAGTTGCAGTAGCACTACCAAGACTAACAGATATTGTTAATGTTAACTCAACATGATAATTCTGCTTCATATTAGCGTTGAATATAAATTTATTTCGTTGATTATAACAATTTTTTTTCAAACTTTCAATATTTAAAGAATTTTTGTTTTCTGAATAATACTCTACGTATGATGTTTCTATTGTATCATTCCACAAAAATAAAGCATCAGTTTTACCTATAAAATTGATATGAAAATTGGCTATACCAAATTCACCAATATCAAATTTTATATAAGCTTTCATGGTCGTATAATTATCAAACTTTACTGGAACTTGTAAATACGAAAATCGATATTCAGTAAATGGACTTTGACGTTTAGCAATACCAAGCATCATAGACCTTGTTGCTCGACCATCACTAATTGTTAATGTCGATTCCAAGGTACCATTATTTTTTACAAATATTTTACCAGTACCGATACTATCTATTATTAGACCATATCCTGTTAATGTTCCACCATCAACATATATATTATGTCCATATAAATCTAGACAAGTATATTTACCAATAATATAACTATATTTTGTATAATTGTTGTTTCCTCCTATATGGGCACCTATAGTTAAATTGCCATTAATAGTTAAATCACCACCTAATGCAATGTATGTAGCACAATTATCAAAACCAATATTGCTATTACTAGAATAGTATGTCGAAATTGAATCATCAGTTGATGTCCTATGATTTCCTAAACTTTCAGTAATCTGTCCTTCTATTGGACTAGCGTATGTCTCACCATTTCCATACGTAAGATTAACATTGACGCCTGTTTTAATCGTTGTAGCATCCATGAAACATACATTCATTTCTGAGCCATAATATGGATCAGTAAAAATATCATAATTATTTCCTTCACTAGAACCAGAATTACCTCCAGATTGATTATAAACATTTAAAGTTTGACCTGATGTTAATGATGTAATTTTTTGACCTAATGTCTCGGTACTACTTGTAGCCAAATATTTAACATAAATATCCGTACTAGTTGTTATTGGAGTGGAAAAATCAAAGAATTTTGTACAATTAGCATCGGTATAATATCCATATTGTTGGTAATTATCGATTTGTAAATCTAATAAAGATAGGCGCTTTCCTTGCTGAACTTTTAAAGTATTAGATGAATTTTCCTCAATTTGATGCTTACTGCTTTGCACAGTTGTAACTTTTCTATACTGATACGTAGGGTAGTAGTATCCATAAATATATTTAATAAATGATAAAAATGTTCTTTTTCCTCTCTCTTGTTCCAGCGTATCCCTTACGATGGCTCTTTCATATATTGTACTTGTCGTTGTATTGCCAGTTACTTCATCATATTCTACTATCTCAGATACTTTTTTTTCAGAATTAGGAATAATATCGCCTTGAGAATACTTCATTTTAAACTGTATACTATCATCACAATTTGTATAAAAATAGAAGTTATTACCCTGGTATCCAACATTCCATACGTCACCCCAAGTACTGTCATTTGAAACATTGGACCATTCGTTAACATTAATATAAGGTGTTTTATTTTTAATTTGTTCAGGTCCAAGTGAAGCACTATGAGTGTTAATAGATGTTTTGCTTCCATCGCTATTTATACTATAATATAATGTTTTTTCGTCCCAATTTGTTGTTGTATAACTACTTCCAACATCAGGCCATTTTTCTTTTTGTGTATTTCCATTAGTATCAGTTGGACTAATAAAGGAAGTTTCATCTACAACCACACTTGATTTAACTGGAATAGAATATGTTGTAGTTGTTGTCACATCAGTTGATTGTTTTAAATTATGTATAGTTACTGTGACTTCTTTGCCAGATAAAGAAAGATTTCTTCCAGTTGAATTCATATTTCCTGAAAAAAACCAACTGCCAAATCCTATTGTCGTAAATAGAAAATTAATTAAAAATAAAAGAATAAATTTATGTTTCATCATACTTTCTCCGGTAAAGATGTTAGTAATTCAGCAGATGTTATTTGAGACAACTTACTAACAAAAATTTCCTCATCTAAAATTTCAAAGTTTAAACTAGCATTTAATTGTATTGCTTTGTTAGAAGAATAAAATTCAAAATAATTACATAATGATGGATTATTTTCACTTAAAAATCTTGTAGAAGTTTCAATTTTATATTCACTATTTTCAGTGTCAATACTATTTATAGTTGTAATTACATTACTACAATAAAAAGTATCATTGCTTGGAAGATATGTAAAAGCAATAGACTTAGGTGAAACAACATATGAATTATCTTCAAATAAATTAATATTGAGAGCGGTTTTAGCAATATATTTAAATGCAAGATTAATTTCTAAATCTTCAGTTATTAATTTTTTTGCTTCCGATGGATTTATCTCTATTGTTAAAGAAATTTTGTTATCTGTTAAGTGCTTTTTATCATCAAGTTTATAGTATCCAAAATAATTTTCAGAATCTTTTATATAAAAAGCAGTACCTTTATAATCTTTACTTTGATATTTTATATCACCAACTTCAACATTAATATTAGCTTCTGTAGAGATTCCACCAGTCATTACCCAACTTGAAAATCCAACTCCTAACAATGAAGCATTACAAAGGACAAGGAGAAACCCTATTCCAAGATATTTATGTTTTAAGTTTTTAAACAATTTCTTTAAGTCTTTCATATGCCCTTAATTTTATCATACATATTTTTATTTTTGTAGAGTTTACATTGTTTTTTAATTGATTTTTAACATTTTTATCTTCGTTTTATTAAGTTTTGATAACTATTTCACTATACACTTAAATATTTTTAATTATCCAATAAATTATTAATTAATTCCAAATTCCTTAGCATATTTTATAACACCATAAATATCACTTGCTTTTTCATCTAATTTATATGCCATAAAATTTTCTTACGGAACGTTAAATGGGTATTTTATACCAAAAACATCAGCAGGCAAGTATCCTACTCTTGAATAAAAACTAGGATTTCCCAAAACAATAGAGTATTTATACCCTAATTCTTTGGCAATTTTATGTCCCATTTTTATTAAAGTTGTCCCGATTCCCTGTTTTTGATATTCTGGTAAAACAGATAAAGGCGCTAAAGCTAAAACTATATTATTTCCAACTATAGCTTTTGTAAAAAGTATATGCCCAACAATTTTACCATTTATTTCAGCAACAAGGGATAATTGAGAAATAAAACTATCACTCTTCCTTAATTTTGTTACTAATTCATGCTCATTTCCATCTGAATGTTCAGCATTAGTAAAAGCTTCTTTTATTACCAGATATACACTTTTATAATCTTTATTTTTTTCTTATCTAATAATCATAAAATTCTCAACACCTATATTTTATATTAAACAAATAACTTCTTATTTAATACAAAATAATTTAATCTTTATTTGTACTACTAATTTCCCAGACACTATCAAAATGATTTTTCATTAATTTAACAATATTTTTATGATCTTCATTTTCATAATCATATTCAGATGCCGTTCCACTTAACAATATATGATCTTTAGAAAGGGCGGGTAAAAATGTAATATTTAAATATCCCTTAGATTGAATACCATTTATTGTTTTAAAATTTGCAATGACCATTGGCATTCTAAATTCTGTTGAAAAATATCTAACCTCTATTTTCGATTGCGGATATTTCTTTATTATCTCGTTTATTTTTGAATTTACGTAATCTACTTCATCATTTATGTCATTATCCGAAGTTCTGTTTCCATTTTTTCTTTCAATATTCATGATATCATTAATAAAACAAGTGCCTTTTTTAGCAAATAAAAACTTAATATTCACTCCTCGCTGAGCAGCACTTTCAATTAAAGCAATTTTTTCATTATCGTTAAAAAATCCATATGCTGATACATACATCATTTTAATTGTATCAGCCTTAGTAAAAATCTTTTTAAAATTAATTTGATCTACAACAACAGAATGATCAAAACCATAAGTCTTCATCTTTTTTGCGAATCTAATATATTTAGCATAGTGTTTACAAATAAGATATGTAATTAAAGCTGTCGTGCCTGTAATAATTATAGTCTTTATTATGTCATAAATTAAAGTTGCAAAATTGATTTGTGATAAGTCAAACATAAACTTCCTTGTATTATAAAATTACTCAAAGATATGAATAACCTTATAACTTTTCCTTTCT
>CABUOQ010000026.1 GCA_902493275.1 uncultured Bacillota bacterium
ACTACTATATCTTGTGCTTTTTCTGTTTTGTAGCTTTTTCGTACTACAAAGATGGTGGCCCAAGCCGGGATCGAACCGGCGACACAGGGATTTTCAGTCCCTTGCTCTACCTACTGAGCTATCGGGCCACAATGGCGGACCAGACGGGAATCGAACCCGCGATCTTCTCCGTGACAGGGAGACATGTTAACCGCTACACCACTGGTCCAAGTTTACGCTTTTATATTATCCTAAAACAAAAGCTAAATTGCAAGCAATTTTTATATTTATTTATATAAAACTCAACAATCGAGTCTTAATAAATCAATGGTCGCAGGGAGAGGACTTGAACCTCTGACCTCCGGGTTATGGGCCCGACGAGCTGCCAACTGCTCTACCCTGCAATAAGCTTGCCTAATAATACTAGCAAATATTTTTTACTAATGCAAGCGTTTTTATTAACCGATTAATATTATATACATAAATGTTTTTATTATCTGACTTTAAGATAATCACTTAAATTTTGTTTTAAAAAAATAAAATTATAAAAGGCTCGAATATCGAGCCTCAATAAATCAATGGTTGCAGGGAGAGGACTTGAACCTCTGACCTCCGGGTTATGGGCCCGACGAGCTGCCAACTGCTCTACCCTGCGATAAACTTGCCTAATAATACTAACAAATATTTTTTATTAATGCAAGTATTTTTATTAACCGATTAATATTATGTGTAGAATTTTGTTTTTATTACACTTATTATTGAAAATTTTGATGTCTTTTTCTTAAATTGGGCTCTTGATAAGTAATCAAATTTAAGATATGATAAATGTACGTAAATATACAGGAGAAAATAACATGAAAAATATTTTTATTGTAAATGTTTTTAATAAGCAACTAGAGTGCGATAATAAAACAAAGTTGATTGATTTAATTCCTGAAAGTAATAAAAAGGACTACTTATGCGCAAAAGTCGATAATCGTATCCATGAGTTAACTTATGAAATTAGACATAATTGTAATGTAGATTTTTTAACAATCGAAAATGAAGAGGCTATGGTAATTTATGAAAATTCTTTGAGATATATTTTAGCTATGGCCTTATATGAAATTAATCCAGAACTTTCTTTAAAGCTCTCTTATTATGAATCGCGTTCAATATATGGAATAATTTTAAACAATGACGTTAAAATTACCGAAGCTTTCCTTTCACAAATTAATCAAAAAATGCAAGAAATTGTCTCCGCTAATTATTTATTAGAAAGAAAAATTGTTCCAAATGAAGAAGCTAAACTCATATATGAGAAATTTAATATGCAAGATAAAATTGATTTATTAAAATATCGCCCAGAAAAAACCGTTCATTTCTACGTTTGTAATAATTATTATAATTATATGTATGGATATATGGTGCCATCAACTGGCTATATAACAAAATGGAAAATTCAAAAGTATCAGAAAGGATTCATAATTCAATATCCAAGAAGTGAATGTCATGGAGAAATTCCACCATTTATTTCTTCTCCAAAATTTGGAAAAACATTAGATGATTCTTATCGTTGGGCTAGAATGGTATCTACTGATACCGTTTGTAAAATAAATCATCACGTTGAAGCATCTGGAGATGTAGATTTTATAAATCTATGTGAAGCTCATCATAACAATATGCTTTCTGATTTAGGCAGGCAAATCAAAAAGAATATACAAAACATTCGTCTAATTTGTATTGCTGGTCCTTCTAGCAGCGGCAAAACCACTTTTGCTAATCGATTAAAAAGTGAATTATTATCATATGGAATTCATCCAATAAGAATATCTTTAGATGATTATTATTTAGATAAGAACAAAGTTCCAAAAGATGAAGATGGTCAACCAGACTTAGAATCTCTTGAAGCTTTAGATATTCCTCTTTTCAATCAAAACATGCGTGATTTAATCGATGGAAAAGAAGTGACAATTCCTAAATTTGATTTTAAAATTGGACATCGTGTCGTCGGTCCAACATATAAGATTGCCGCCGATCAATTGATTATAATCGAAGGTATCCATGCTCTTAATGAGAGACTTACTTACCTTATTCCAAAAAAACAAAAATATAAAATATATATTGCCCCTCAAGAGCAAATTAATCTTGATAATCACAACCCTGTTTCATTAACTAACATCAGATTAATCCGTCGAATAGTTAGAGACTATAAGTTTAGAAACGCCTCTCCAGAATTGACTCTAAGCATGTGGCCAAGTGTCCGTAGGGGTGAATTTAAATGGATTTATCAAACGCAAGAAGATGCTGACTTTGTATTTAATTCCTTATTATTCTACGAACACTGCGTCTTAAAAAAAGATGCTATGACCGTATTAAAAAATGTAAATTATGACTCTCCATATTATATTCAAGCTAATAGTTTAATAAAATACATTAAATATTTCATAGATATGGATGCTAAATGGGTACCATGCAATTCTTTACTTCAAGAATTTATCGGTAACTCTTGCTATGCTGAAACAAAGTAGAATTTTCTACTTTGTTTTTTCTAATAACTTTTTTAAATCTGCATTTTCTTTATTTAAAATATTTTTAGAAAAATTAAGATATATCTGTCTCATGTCATCATAAGATGAAGAATCGACTAAATCGTGTCTTTTTAAAACTGCATGAAAGATTTTTTCTAGACGCATAAATGTTTCATAACTTCTAACTATTGTTATTTGACAAAAGAATAACTTATTAGAATAAATTAATAATGGCGATGAATGAGCTACTTCAGAAGACATTTCATAATCAGTTGAATAAATACTAAGTCCAGCCGCTGCTTCTAATCCATTTCTAAAGTTTAATTTAAATCCAGGAACATTTTTTTCAATATCATTAATCGAATATAGCCAACCATATTCGATAAATTTTTTCATATCTTTCGATTTTAAATCGTGAGATTTCATCTTAACTTTCAATTCATTAATAGTCTCTTGTTGCAGATCCTTGTTATCAAATTCGTTCCTAAAAGCATTATTATAAACAATATGCCTTAAATAGACTGGGATTATATATTCATTTTCAAAAATCAACTTTATGACACATTCCAATTCATGAATTGTTCTCCATGTCGAAAACCCTTCTGTTTCAAATCCAGATGCTAATTGATAATTAACAGATTTAAACATTAAAAAAGCTTTTGTTAACATATCTAACAAGATATCTTTTCGCGAATAGACTTCTTTTATAGCTTGAATTCTATTTAATATAAAATTAATATTCAATTCCATCGTTGAAATAACCGGAGATTGATGAGATAAGATATTAACTGAATGATATGGTTTGATTTCATTAAAATAAATCTTATCCGATAAAATATCTATTAAGCGCATAGTAAAAATATCATCTTTTATTTTATCATAAATAATATCATCTTCTAGTTCTTGCATCGTGTATACAAATTCTTGAACGACATAATCTAAAATAAGCGCATCAATATTATCTACTTTAGGTGAATTATTAGTTCTAGTTTTTAAATCGCTTTCGACTTTTTCATAGATTGAATATAAATAATCACTCACATCCAGTTTGCCAAAAGGTAATTTTTCATATATAAAATTAAATTGTGATTTTGTAATCATTTTTACTCCTCTTTATATTTAATACTCAAAATTTTTGACAATTGTTTTAAAACCTCTTTAAACTTATCTTCTAGAATTGAAGAAAAAATAATCTCTTCTTCTAGATGAATGTATAGATAATCATCCTTCAAATATTGCTTATCTATTATAATAACATTTTCCCCTAATCCACGGTCCATAGCCGATAAGATAAGCGATTTTTCATCATCGGTTAACTCTTTTTTTATAATTTCTTCTTCGATAGTAGGATAAAAATTAGCAAATAATAATTTATATTCATTATCCATTAATTTATTAAAATCAAGCTTTAATATAAACTCTCTTTTACCATCGATAATCGGTTTTGTTTCATTAAGATATAACACTCGATACTTATCATTAAATAAATTGCTATTTTTTAAAGTTAATTCTTGATTATCATCATATAAATATGGATTTATCATCAATTTTTTAAATTTTATTCTCCCTTGTAAAATATCTTCAATATCATTCTTACTATCTAAAGAGCAAATTAAATAAAAAGAATGTAGAATCCAATCTTTTTTTAGAATTAGGGCCTGATAAACTTCATTATCATCCTCACTAAACAATTGATAAAAGTTTTTTATATATTCATTCATAAATAAATATTAGCATTTAAAATCTGTTTTTTCAATTTACAATCAATATTATATATTTTATGATTTTAATATGGATATTGAAATTTTTAAAAATCATCTAAAAAAATATTTATCAAGTGATAACATCGGTTCATTAATGGACGCGATTAAAGAAGATAATCCTCTTTCTTCAATTCTTATTGATGAAAATAAGATTTCAAAGCAAGAAATAATTAAGGAATATCCTTTTTTAATTCCACATCCTATAGCTGACAATGTCTTTATATACGATAAGAATAAATATTCACTAGGAAAAACTCTTTTATTTGAAATCGGGGCCTATTATATTTTTGAGCCCTGTTCAAGTTTAGTTAATTACTTTTTAAATCCAACTGAAGATGATTTAGTATTAGATTTAGCCGCTGCTCCTGGAGGCAAGACTATTCATTGCTCTTTTTTAATGCATAATAGAGGGCAAATTATATCTAATGAGATCAATTCTCAAAGAGCAAATATACTTTCGTCTAATGTTGAAAAATATGGTCGAAAAAATGTCACAGTAATTAATGAAGATAGTCATAATTTATTAAAAAATTTTAAAGGCTCTTTCTCAAAAATAATTCTAGATGCACCTTGTTCAGGTTCAGGTATGTTTAGAAAAGAAAGTAAAATGATGGATGATTGGACTTTAAATAAAGTTGAATCTCTGTCTAAATTACAAAAAGAATTAATTTTAATTGCATACGATCTTCTTTCCCCTGGAGGAGAAATGATGTATTCAACTTGCTCTTTTTCTTACGAAGAAGATGAGGAAGTCATCGAATATCTTTTAAAAAATCGCGATGCTATTTTAGTTGATTTACCACATATAAAAGGTGAATATAGATCTAATTTAAAACAGACAATCCATCTATTTCCTCATTTATTTCAAGGAGAAGGTCACTTTTTAGCCAAAATTAAAAAACCTGGATTATTTCAAAAAATCGAATTTAAATATAAACAACCGCTGAATTATTCTTTACCACCTCATCTAACAGAAAAAGGACAAGTCTTTATCAGTCGAAATAACGATGTTTATCTTAGCAATCAAATATTACCTTTAAATGGCTTACATGTTTTACGCCAAGGAATTAAAGTCGGCTCTATTGACAAAAAATTAGGACTAATTTATGATAATGCCTTTGCTAGAATTGACTTAGAGATATTGCCCAAAATTGACTTAAATAAAGAGCAAACTAAAGCCTATATTCTAGGATTAACTATTCAATTTAATCAAAAAGATGGGTATTACATTTTGACTTATAAACAAATTCCTTTTGGAATTTCTAAGTTGACTCATGGAACATTAAAAAATCATTATCCAAAAGGGTTAAGAAAAAAATTATAAAACAATTGCATTATTATATTTAATTTGTTAATATAACAAAGTACGAAATTAAATTATCTTGTTAAAGGAGGTCGTTATCAATGTCAAGAGTATGTCCAAAAACTGGCAAACATCCATTAAGCGGTAATGCACGTTCACACTCATTAAGAGCTACACGTCGTAGATGGGGCGTAAATTTACAACCAGCTAGAGATGAAAATGGTCGTAGAATTATGTTATCAACAAAGGCCATCAAAACAAGACGTAAAGCTGCTAAAGCTTAATATTAAATTTTTTTAAATTAAATTAACTATTGCCATCAAATAAGGCAATAGTTTTTTATTTTGCGAAAATTGCTAATAATATAACTAAGACAATATCCATCGCCATAAACGCCCATTCCATGAATGGAAGAATTGAAAACTTCTTACGATGATATACTACTTCTCCATTTTTATCTTCTTTTTCAAGATAAATCCATCTTCGTAAAGGAGCTATAAATAAACTTACTAGCATCACACCTCCGAGCACTAACAATAAATAAGCTAACGAAGTGTGATAATTATTTTTAAAAGACAATAATACATATAAACCGATATAGATATAAAGAGCACAAGTTCCCGAGAACAAAATTGAAGAAGCTATTAGATGCAATTTATAATTTTTTAAGGTTATGAAGAACTCTGAAATAATTGAAAATGCAATTAAAATAAAGATTACGCTTATCATATAATCAGAAATAGGTTTATATCCATCTAATCCATCAAGCCAAAATGAATAAATTCCAAATAAAGCATATGAAAGAGAAAATAATGTTACCATAAGTTTCAATAACCAAGAATACTTCATTGAAGTATCATCTTGCATTTCATATGGAAATTGATTAAAAAAAGAATACGAATACTTATCTGGTGTATTACTATAACGACTATTAAAATTTACTATACCTATAATTACACTTGCTAAGGCAAATAAAACAACCACTAATAATAAAATAAACTTAATCATCGGTCTTCTCCTTTGATTGAACCACTAAAACTCCTCCTTTATGAATTTCTATTTCAGCAATTCGATCTAATAATTCATTAGATATGGCTTTAGTTTCAGTGAATTTCAATTTCAATTTTTTTGCATTATAAGCTGAATTATCAATAGTTATAATAGCCTCTGGAAATCCAAAAAATCCAATATATTTATAATCTTGCTTTTGAATGATATGATTTCCCTTTTCTAAGTAAGTGATATAGTTATTATCATCTTCTAAAGAAATCTTACAATTAGGATAGCGCTTTGTTAATAAGAGCAGCGCATGCGTATGATCATATCTACCTTTTAATGAGCATAAAATCGTAATCTCATCAAATCCCAATTTTTGCATATAATCTATTGCCGCCTCGGTATCTGACATATCCTTATGTGGGTTTAAACGAACAATTTGATTAGGCTTAATATATTTTAAAGCATTTTGATAATCTAACGTATCAAAATCTCCAATCCCCAATGCAATTGGTAAATTGCATTTCGAGATTAGTTCAATTCCTCTTTCAACACCGATTAAAGGTGTTTTAGAATACTTCATAATTGTATTCTTACTAGCTAATGGAGTTACTATAACTACTTTTTTCATCTTAATAATTCAACTCTTTCTTTCATCGATTCATTAAATAAATATGACCCCGAAACTAAAATATCCACTCCTACATCTTTACATTTTTGACCAGTAATTTCGTTTATACCCCCGTCAACTTCAATTAAATAATGATATTCTTTTTTTCTTTCGGATAAATATTTGATTTTATCTAATGCGCTAGGTAAAAATTTTTGTCCACCAAATCCAGGTTCTACCGACATAATTAAAATATAATCTAATAATTTTAAATATGGTTCTAGAACTTTAACCTCAGTATGCGGTTTAATTGATACTCCTACGCGATGTTTCTTTTTTATCTGTTTTATGCATGACATTAACTCTTGAGCATTTTTGAAACATTCATAGTGAATTATAATGACATCCTCTTTAGAAAAATCATACTTATCAATATAATCTAATGGATTGTTAACCATTAAATGAACTTCAAAAGGTAAAGAAGAATATTTTCTAATTTTTGTAAATGTCCCATCTAAAAAAGAAATATTTTGGACAAATTGATTATCCATCACATCAAAATGAATAAAATCGATTTTACTTTGTTCTACTCTTTTTAATTCATCTAATAAATTATTCTTGTCTGCAGCCAATAAAGAAGCAGATACTAACGTCCTCATTATTTAAATCTATCCTTTCTAAAAATTAATTTTTCAAAAATATCCTTATAATTATCATAATGCACTTGAGGTATTTTGTTAAGTTTAACATAATCAATAATCGCACATTTTGGTTCGTTAATGTGATTACAATCATTAAAAAAGCATTTTTCTTCAATATTCATAAAAAATGGAAAATACTTTTTCAAATCTTCTTTATAACAATCAAGTTCTAGTGATGAAAATCCAGGAGTATCAGCGATATAGCCATCTTCATAGGGGAGAATTACCACTTCCTTAGTTTTATGTTTTCCACGTTTTAAAGCCAAAGAAAACTCTCCGATTTCGCGAGAAAAATTTAAATCTATCATATTAATTAAAGATGATTTTCCTACGCCTGTTTGACCAGTAAATACGATTGTCTTACCTTTAATAGCAGCTTTTATATCGTCAATTCCTTGCGAATTAACACTTGAATAAGGAATTACTTTAATGCCAATACTTTGATATTCTGCGCATATTTTTTGTATCATTATTTCGTCATTTTGTAAATCAACCTTGCTTAAAACAATCAATGGTTTAATGCCATTAATATTGAGCATAGTAATAAATTTATCAAGTAAAAAAGAAGAGTAATCTGGTTCTTTGAGTGAAGTAACGATTATTCCTAAATCAACATTCGCTATAAGCGGTCTAACCATCTCATTTTTTCGTGACAATATTTTAACAATTTGATTATTTTCAATTTCTACTTCATCGCCAACAATAGGCTTAATCTTTAAATGACGAAAAAGACCTCTTGGAGTTAAGTTAATTCTTGTTTTATCTTGCAAATATATGGTATATACCCCACATATAACCGCTATTATTTTGCCCCTTATCACTTTCTAAATAGCCTTTCAAAAAACGATTTCTTCTTAATTAAAGAAGAATCACGTAAAATTCTATCGATATCTTTTCTCATTTCAAAAACATCTTTATATCTATCCGAAGGATTTTTAGCGCATGCCTTTTGAATTATTTTATCAATAATTGTTGGAGTTTTTGAATTAAATTTTTTTGCCGAAGGAAATTTTTCCTTAATATGCTTTAAAGCTACGCTTACTGGCGATTTATCATCAAAAGGAACTCGCCCTGTTATTAATTCAAAGAAAGTAATTCCTAAAGAATAAATATCTGATTGTACCGAAGCAGGAGCCCCTTGAGATAATTCAGGAGCTAAATAATGAACTGAACCTACGACTACTTCAGATTTTGTAACTCTAGCATTATTATCTTGAAAAGTAGCAATTCCGAAATCGCCCAATTTAATTGTTCCATCTTGAGTGATAAAAACATTTTCTGGCTTAATATCGCGATGAATAACATTATGCTGATGAGCATGCAAAACCGCCGAACAAAGTTGATACATAATATCACAAGATTCTAAAAAAGTAAATTTTCCTCTTTCTTTTAAAACATCTTTTAATGTTTGTCCTTTAATTAATTCATTAACCATAAATGGTCGGCCTTCATAAGTTCCTAAATTGATTACACGGACAACGTTTTGATGATTTAAACTAGCTGCAGCTCTAGCTTCGCGTTCAAAACGTGATAAATTAACTGGATTTTTCATTGTTTCTTCGCGAATCATCTTAATTGCAACTTCTCTTTTAGTAACTAAATCAAAAGCAAGATAGACAACTGCCATTCCGCCTTCACCTAACGTTTCTTTAATTTTATATCGATCAATAATTACATCACCTGTTTTAATCATATATATCATTCTCCATTTTTTAAAATTGCAATTGCAATATTATCTAATCCACCATTAGAATTAGCAAGATCTATTAATTCATCTATACTAGCGGATATATCTTTTTTTTCTTTAACTAATTTATAAATAGTGCTATTATCAACCATATTATATAATCCATCGCTACATAATAACAAATAATCAAATGGTCTTTTTAGTTCTTTAACATTAATAATCGCTGTTTCATAACATCCGATAGCATTAGTAACAATATGCCTTGAAGGATGTGTCGACATCTCTTCTTTTTTTATTTTTCCGGCCTCATATAAGAATTGAACGTATGTCTCATCTTCAGAAATTTGAATGATTTCATTATTTTTTATGATATACGCTCTCGTATCTCCAATATAAGAGAAGATGACTTTATCATCATGAATTAAATAGCAGGCTAAAGTTGCTCCCATACCTTTTGAAGAGGCATCAGCTTTAGTGTAGTCATTTAAAAATTTGTTTGTCTTCTTTAAGATCACCTTCATCCAATGCTTCATTGCAAAGACATTCGAAAAAGAACTTTTTTCTTCAAAGGCCTTACAGATATAATTCTGCGCTTTAATCGAAGCAATATCACCTTGCCTATGTCCACCCATACCATCTAAGACTAGCATTAAAATATCGCCATTATCTTTTTCGACAATAATAGCGGTATCTTCATTTTTTTCTCTTATTTTACCAATATCAGTTTTAAAGCCATATTTTACCATCTATATCCTACCTTCATTTTTGGCTCTAAGTTGTCCACAGGCAGCGTCAATATCACTACCAAATTCTTTTCTTATAGTCGCATTAACTCCATTTTTCATCAAGCGATCCATAAACTGTTTAATATTATTTGAACGATGATATCCATTTTCATCAACTTCGTTATAGGGAATTAAATTAACATACGCAAAAACTGGTTTGATTAATCTAGATAATTCATCTGCATTTTCAAGTGAATCATTTACTCCTTTTAATAAAATATATTCAAATGTCACTCTTCTATCTGCATTAATATTATACATTTTAACTGCTTCCATTAATTTATTTAATGGATATGGATGATTAATTGGCATTAATTTATTTCTTAATTCATCATTAGGTGCATGAAGAGATATAGCCAAATTTATCTGTAATCCTTCTTTGCTATAACGTAAAATTTTATCAGGTATTCCACATGTTGATACGGTTATATGTCTTGCTCCGATAGCAAGAGCTTTTTGATTATTTATTATTCTAATAAAGCGCATCACATTATCATAATTGTCAAATGGTTCTCCTGTGCCCATTACTACGACATGAGTAACTCTTCTTGATTCCTCTTTCAATAGGTCGTTAATCACTAGAATTTCGCCTACCATCTCACTTGAAGTCAAATCGCGTTGTTTTTTTAATAATCCAGAAGCGCAAAAACTACATCCCATGTTACATCCAACTTGACTAGAAACGCAAGCGACCAAGCCATAATTATAGCGCATTAAAACCGTTTCAACTTTCGCGTTGTCTTCCATCTCTAGCAATAGTTTTATTGTTCCATCTTTTGAAACTTGTTGTTTAAAAATTGTTGGTTTACTTAAACAATACTTTTCTTTTAAAACTGCGATAAATTTTTTAGAAATATCGCTCATCTTATCAAAATCAGTCTCTTCTTTTTCGTATATCCAAGTAAATAATTGCTTTGCTCTATATTTACTTTGTCCTTCTTCTAACATTAGCTGTTCTAATTCTTCTAATGTTAATCCGTATAGATTTATCATAAATTAATTTTTCTTTAGTTTTGCATAATAAACTCCATCACTTGGAACTTCATATGCAAAAATTTGTTTTTCTTCTAGTAAAGTAAAATTCTCATGTGCTTGTAAGAATTCAGCGATTATATTTGATGATTCTTTCTTGTTATAAGTATAAACAGCATAGATAAGAATACCACCATCTTTTAAGAAATTAGACATCTCTTCTAGGTCATCTTTTTGCTTTTGAATGATAGAATCTAAATCATCACGATTAAGAGTTAATAACACAGCTGGCTTTCTTCTAACAAGACCAAAAGATGATGATTCTGGAATCATTAATATTTTATCGCAAGAATTATGTGCTACATGAGTTAAAAGTAAACTGACATCACTTTGAAATACATCTAAAGAATGAATTTTAAAGCGATTAGCTATATTATTAACCATGGACACATCATATAATGAAGCACAAGCAACATGAACATTACCCACATCATGCATATGCATAGCAACATCTAAAGCAACAGAACCGCGGTCATCATTTGATAATAAGACCTCATCTCCAACCTCTAGGTCTAGTTTTTCTACGAGCATTTGTGATACTTCTTCTTCGACAAATATTTGATTTTTCTTGAATTCATTGATATTAATAAGTTTATCTTTACCAATATATCTCAAAGTATTAGATGCTAATTTACCTTTTTCAAAAAGTTGCTCATTATTGAGTAAAACTTTTTCTGCATCAGTTATAAAGGTATTGCAATTTAAAGTTAAATTGATGCTTCTTCTTGAAGAAGCGATTGATTTATATGCATGCTTAATTCCGAATTGCTTGCCAATTAATTTAACAATCCATTCTGGATAGGCGTAATTAATAGCTAATCTTTTAACTATAATTTCGTTTTCTTTTTTTGATAATGGATATTGACTTCCGCCGAGTTCTCTAATCTTTTCAATCATTTCACTAGGAGATAAATTATTAAAGCTCTCTGCATCTTCATTAAATGCCTCTAATAGTTTTTCATCATTTATATCTTTAACATAATGATATTGTCCAAGTGCACAAATAAAATAATCCTTTATTTCACTATCTTCAATTTGATAAATTTTATTTTGCTCCCAAGCGAGAAAATAATAGTGATTAACAATTGATTTCAACGAATCTTTAATAACATAAGCTTCATCTTCTTTAACATTTTTAAGACCTTTATTTATCAAATGTTGAAATGAAACCTCTCCATTTTTTATTTGCTTTAAATAATTAAAAACTTTTAATAAAACTGACATAAAACCACCATCCCTCTCTTACTTTCTATTTGATTTCTCAAGCATTTGGTCAAAGTTTTCAAACATATTTCCAGTATATATTTCTTCTTCATCATCAACGAACTCTTCTTCTTCTTTTTCATTGATTTCTTCTTCATTAGATTTTGTTACGAATAGAGGATAATCCTTTTCGATACGATTATATTCTTCATTATCAAAATAAGCAAAATTAAGATGAGCATGAACGGAAAAAGCTTTTGAAGCTTTTAAGATATAAGCTGCAACTTCTTCTTCTTTATTTTTAAATTTTTTATTAGCTTCAATGGTAATCATCATATGATATGATGTTTGATCCATTCCCCCATGATAAATAATTGAATGATAGCATGTAAAAATTACCTCATCATTCGAAACCTCATATAATTTTGCTATAGATGGTGATAGTATTGTTTCAACGTGAGCACCAAGAAATTCATCCACACCTTTCAATACAACATTAATCATATTAATCCTCCAAATTTTTCCTCTATATTTATTATTTAATAAATATTTGAATTATACAAGTTAAATATTAATAATCTTCGTAAGGATCAACATTAATTGTCAATTTTAAATCTGTTTTTTTGTTAAAAAACGATCTTAAATCAACTAATAATGGTCTAACAATTTCAAAATCTTTATATTTCAATAATATTTTCCTTCGATAATTATTTTGATATTTTCTTATAAACAAGGGACTTGGTCCTAGAATAACAAATCTATTTTCCGAAAATTGAGATAAATATCTTTTTACTTCGTATGCTGATTTATCGACATTTTCTTCATTTGTCCCTGCAATTACTAATAAAGTCAAATATGTATAAGGTGGATTTTGAAGAAGTTTTCGCATATATATCTCATTAGCATAAAACTTCATATAATCTTGTTTAGAAGAAGTTCTAATAACATAATTATTTGGCTGATAAGTTTGTAATATTGCCTTCCCTGGCTTACTTCTACCAGCTCGGCCGATAGCTTGAGTAATTAAATCAAAGGTGTTTTCAGCTGCTCTAAAAGAAGGAATGGCTAAGCCTATATCCGCTAACACTATTCCCACCAATGTTACATTAGAAAAATCATGTCCTTTTGAAACTATTTGCGTTCCAATTAAAATATCAGTTTTTTGCTCTTCAAAATCATTGAGAATCTTTTTTGTCATATTTTTTTTCTTGGCAACATCTAAATCCAAGCGACTAATTCTAGCATCTTTAAAAAATTTACCCACTTCTTCTTGAATTTTTTCAGTTCCAAATCCCGATTTTAATATATGTGATGATTGACATTTTGGACATTTTTTAATCATCTTAGATTCATATCCACAATGATGGCAAATCAATTTGTCATTTTCAAAATGATATGTTAATGCAATTTGACATTCAGGACATTTTACGACATAACCACATTTCCTACATGATATATATACTGAATATCCTCTTCTATTAACTAATAATATGACTTGTTCTTTTTTTTCAAGAGTCTTTTGAATGGCTTCTCTTAAAGTAAGTGATAGTATGTTTGAATCTTTATCAATTTGATTTGGATTAGATAAGTCCACTATTTCAACTTCAGCAAGTGCGTTATTATTAATTCTTTTAGTTAATGTTAATTGATGATATACACCTTTTAAGGCTCGTGATTTGCTCTCTAAAGATGGCGTAGCAGAGCCAAGAACAATTTTTATAGTTGAATCTAATTGTTGTCTCATTTTAGCCACTTCGAGAGCATTATAGTATGGAAGTTGATCATCTTGCTTATATGTTTGTGAGTGTTCTTCATCAATGATTATTAAACCTAAATTAGATATTGGGGCGAATATCGCACTTCTAGCGCCAATTACTATATCCACTTGATTATTTTTTATTTTACGATATTCATCATACCTTTGTCCTAAAGTTAATTCACTATGAAGGATAGCAACATTTTCAAATCGAGCCTTAAATCTTTTAACCATAGCATAAGATAAAGATATCTCAGGAACTAACATCAAGACTCTTTTTCCTTGACTAATCATTTTTTTAGCCACTTGAAGATATACTTCTGTCTTTCCAGAGCCCGTTACTCCTTCAAGTAAAAAGGTATTATCTGCGCTTATTAATATTTCTTCATAAGCTATTTTCTGTTCATCATTTAAGATTAAATCATCACATTTTTTTACCTCATCTAACAAAAGACGATTTTTTTCAACTTTATAAGTTATGACCTTATTCTTTTTTATTAACGAAGACAATATTGAAGGTGAAATCTCATTTTTTTTCATGAATTTGTTTTTTAATAATTCATAAAAAACTGCAGTTTGATTAGCGGTTAAATTATCATAATTAGCACCAATAACTGGTTTTACAAATGTATCATATGCAATTGAAGGTTTATTTTGTGATGATAAAGATGGTTTTAAAGATGGTGGCAAAAATGCAAAATACACAGAAATTAAAGGAGCAAAATAATATTTAGCAATCATATTAGCTAAAGTATTTGTCTCCTCATCAATTAATGGCTTTTCATCTATTATTTGAATAATGGACTTTATATCATATCCCGTAGTTTTTTTATATTTTTCGGTATCACCATCAAAATCGATGATATTTATGACAAAACCACATATTTTTTTATTATTAAAAGGAACAATAACCCGAGAATATTTTTCTATTTTCCTTTCTTCATAAATATAAGAAAAAGGGCGATCTAACGAAGACGCAGTGTACTCAACTAGTACTTCATATATTCTCATTTAGATCACCTTTAATTTATCTTTCTTCATCAGCCATTTCTAGCATTTTCATACGTTTACGAATTATTTGTTTTATACGATAGCTTGCTCTTGATAAATTATCATTAACTACAACATAATCATAATTATCCTTATATCCAATTTCTCTTTGAGCTTTAGCTAATCTTTCTTGAATAATATTATCTGGCTCAGATTTTCTTCCACGAATACGTCTTTCTAATTCTTCTAATGATGGTGGCACTAAAAATATTGATATCACATCTTTACCTTTACATTTAGATAAAACTTCTTTAGCTCCTTCTATTTCAATTTCAAGAAAAACATTTTTTCCTTCATTTCTTAGTTTTTCAACATATTCTCGTGGCGTCCCATAATAATTGCCAACAAAATGAGTAAATTCCAAAAATTTATCTTCCTTAGCCAATTGTAAAAATTTATCTGTAGAAACAAAAAAATAGTCCACTCCATCTTTTTCACTATTTCTTGGTAATCTTGTGGTCATAGAGATTGAATATACGAGATTTAAAGACTCATCCTTAAAGACTTTTTTTCTCACTGTGCCCTTACCAACACCTGATGGCCCAGAAAGTACGATTAATAAACCTTTTTTCATAATTACTCCTTATTAAGGTATTTATAATTATATAAATTAAAAGTAGCCAATTCAATGAGAAATTAAACTTTTTTTGCCATTTTTATAAAAAAAATATCATTTTTTAAAGTAATTATGCTATTTTCATATAAATATTAATGATAGAATAGTAACTATGGGAATATCTAATTTTACTTTAACAAAAATATTTGGTGCAATATATGACAACCTTTTAGGGGCCAAAATCGAAAGAATTATCAATATATCTAATAACGATTTTATTTTATCCATCTTTAAAGATGGTAAAAGTCAAAATCTAATGATATCACTTGATCCTTCATTGCCGATACTTCTCTTAGCGCCTTCTTTTAAAGTTGATTCTATTAATGTGGCTTCATATCAATGCAATATGTTAAAAAAATATTTTGAGCATGGAACAATCGTCTCATTAGAAAAGATAAAAGATGATCGTATCATTATCATCAACATTAAAAAATGGAGTCAATCGTATCAATTACTATCTAGCAAATTAATATTCGAATTATTTCCATTATCTCCAAACATCATAATCACAGATGATGATTATAAAATTCTTGATGCTTTTAAACACTCTGAATCATTAGATAGCAAGCATCCAATATATAAGGGTCTTACGTATTCTTTTCCTAATACCACACCAAAGTACTTCAATGCGCACACTCCTATTAGCGATATGATGGGGAAAATAAATAAATCTGAACTTCGTTATCTTCAGAGTTTAAGTGCAGATGATTATTATCAAGAATTAAAAAAAATGATTGAGGAAAAAGATTATTACTTATATAAAAATGAAATATCCTCGTTAAAGATTAATCCCGAAGCAAAGAAGGTCAAACTCGAAGACCTATATGAGATTCTTCTAAAAAAGAAAACGGAAGAAAATAAGCAAAACAAATATCAACATATCTTCAAGCTAGTTGAGCAAAAAATTAAATCTAATGAAAAGAAAATTAAAAATTTAGAATTAGATAAAAATAAATTTTTGAATTATAATCACTATCAAGAATATGGAAATCTTCTATTTTTAGGCGAAGATATTTATCATAAAGGTGATACTTCTATTACTATTGAAAATATCACTATCGCTTTAGATAGCAAATTGAATTTAAAAGAAAATGCTCAAAAATATTTCAAATTATATAAAAAAAGTAAAACTGGTTTAGTTCAAATCGAATTACAAAAAGAAAATGCCAAGAAAGAACTTGATTATTTTAAACAAATTGCTAGTCAACTTCTGTTTGCTTCAAATAACGATTTACAAGAAATAATATTAGATTTGAGCGAAAATCATTATTTAAAAGAGCAAAAAAATAATTCTAAAAAGAAAAAACAACCCGGCAATAAACGTTATACTCCTCACTATATAAAATTAGAAAATGAAATTAAAATCGGATATGGATTATCCTCATTTCAAAATGAGGAATTAACCTTCTCTATCGCCAAAAAAGATGATATTTATTTACATATCAAAGATTTTCATGGCCCACATGTAATCTTATTTACCCCATCTCCAAGTGATGATGAATTACTTTTTGCTGCTGAAGTCGCACTATACTTTGCCAATAAAAGTCTAGGTGAAGTTTATTATTGTAAAAGAGGAAATGTAAAAAAAGTTCCTGGACAAAGAGGATTAACTACGTTAACTTCTTACCATACTTTAACTATTAAACAAATAAGAGAAAAAACCTTATCTTTACTTAAGCGCTATTAAATATTTTATAGCTTCACTGGCTATTAACAATCCTGCTGACCCCACGACAAATATTTGACTAGCGATAATTCTCTGCTCATTTTTCATAGGAATTTCATCTGAAAAACAAACTTTAACATTCTTTATATCTAATTTTTTTAACTCTGTGCGTACTTTTTTAGCTAACGGGCATTGATATGTTTGATTGATATCACAAATTTTAAATTTTTGAGGATTAGATTTATTTCCTGTCCCCATGCATGAAATTATTTCAACATTAAATTCTTTACATTTTTTTATTAATGTTATCTTCGCTTCAACATCATCAATGCAATCTATTACTAAATCATAATTATCAAATGATATTTCATCAATATTATTTTCTTTGATAAAAAAAGGATAGGTGTTAACCTTAATTTCATTATCAATTTCTTGAATTCTTTTTTTAAATGCTTCTGTTTTTAAAACATTTATATTACTATCAATCGCAATTATTTGACGATTAAAATTACTTAATTCAATGATATCGCCATCGCAAATATCAATTGATTTAATACCTGTACGCGCTAATGATTCAACTACAAAACCACCAACACCTCCTAATCCTACAATTAAAACGTGACGTCTTTGTAATTTCATTAGTCCTTGCTCTTCATAAATGGGAATTAATCTTTGATATTTTTCTAACATTTTTCAAACCTACAATGAGCATTAATTAAATCATTGAATTTATTATAATTATTTTCGCTCTTTATAATTTTAGCATTTTTAAAAACAAATAAAAATGGTACACCTTGATAATATATATTATTTTGTTTATTAAATTTTGAAAAATTCTTTTTCTCATCATCATTTAATTCATTAATATGAAGATGGTAAATATTTATATTATCTTTCTCCATAATTGAAGTTAATATTTGTTTTCCCATTTCACAATGATAACAATTATCAAGCGAAAAAAACATTAAACCTTGATCAAAAAACTTATTTTCATATTGAATTTCATCTAATTCGATAAATCCAGGTATTTCCGCTTTTGATATTAAAATATACTCCTCACTTCGTGCACATGATATCAAGCATAATACCATTAAGAAAAAATATCCTTTTTTCACTTTTTCAAAAAGTCAGCTCCTTTAAAAGTTTCATTAGTGGACAAATTAAAAAAGTCTTGCTGTCTAACAGCTTCATATACCACTAAAGCCACACAATTAGAAAGATTTAAACTTCTAGCATTGGGCTTCATCGGAATTCTTAAGCAATGATCTAAATCTTTTTTTAAAATCTCATAAGGAATTCCCGTAGATTCTCTCCCAAACATAAAATAGTAATCTTCTAAAGGATTATGCACATCAATATCTGAATAGACATTGCTAGCATATCTAGTAATATAATACAAAATTATATTTGGGTTTTTTTGACGAAAATCGTCTATACTTTCATATTCTATAATTTCACAATCTAAAATATAATCCATTCCCGCGCGAGCAAAAGCTTTTTCATCAAGCGAAAATCCCAATGGCTTTATTAAATGTAATCTTGCTCCGACAGAAGCACAAGTGCGAACTATATTTCCGCAATTGCCAGCAATTTCAGGTTGAAATAAAACAACGTTAATCATTTTTATTATCCTCTTTTTTATTTTTTTTAAATATATCTAAAATTTTATTTATAAAACGATAGAAAAAAGCATTTAATTTATCAGCATTTTTAAAGCAATAAATAAAGATGATAATAGCAATAATACTTAATCCAATTATTACTGGAATTCCCCAACCAGAGAAAGGAATTATTTCTCCTGATAAGAATAATAAATTTCCAACGATAGTCGTTGCCCTAGTAACTAATTGCATTATGATAAACGTAAATAACGAAACTGGCAAAATTCCTGCTATAGCACAAATGGCATCATCTGGAAAAAAAGGAAATAAAAACATAAAAAATATGACTACATTTTCTTTTCCTTTCATTTTAGTTAAATAATTATCGACTGTTTCTTTATCTCCAACGACCCAATTTACAAAAGGACGACCAATTTTTCTTCCTAAGACAAAAGCAAAAATAGACCCTAAAACTATACCAATATAAGAATATAAAAAACTAAGACCAAAACCAAATAAGTAATTACCTGCAACAATTGTCACTGTGCTTGGAATAGGAATAAAAGTAACTTGCAAAAATGACACCAGTATAAATAATAATGGTCCCCATACTCCAGCTTTAGCGATTAAATTCTGTAGTTGCTCCCTACTTATTTTATTTATACCAAAATGCTTTGCTAATAGATAGCCTATCAAAATAATTCCACCGATGATAACTACTAGAACAAATATTCTAAATATCATTTTCTTTAGGCTATTTCTTTTTTTCTCTTGCTCCATATTTTTCCTTTGATAATAGTATATATTATTTGAGCAAAATTATATATTTGTTTTAAAACATTTTATAAATTACAAAGTTTTTCTGGATCATAAAAACAATGATTTTTATATTTTCCAGCAAAAACACCGTACCAATCTTTTTTACAAGGTTTTCCTTTACCTGGATTTTGAAAATATAAAGCAGAATATGCCGGATTAGCTCTCCAGAATTTAATACAATCTAAAGCGTATTTTCTTTCACTAGAATTTGCTTGTCCCATAAACAAGCCTATTTTTGTTCCTTCAAATTGATTTTTTTGCATTACAGCATCATATATAGTCTTAATATTTTTAAAAGGCTTGCAATTATAAGCAACTCGATTAACCACGACGTTCCCTACCAATTTTTGTCCAAAGATTCCTTCTCCTTGCGCCTCAGCTCGCATAATACGAGCCAATATATCAACATCGACATCTCGATAACGCACTCTCATTATAATCACCTAATATATAAATATGATTATAATTAAAAAATGAGATAAAATTGACAAAATATTAAAAACCATGATAACTATTGAAATATAAAAACATCAGTGATAAAATCACTATTTGTTGGATACATATCTATAGATATGTAAATCTTAGAAGGAGAAGATATGAATTTTGTATTAGTAGTCGGTATTTTATTAGTACTCGGTTTAGCATCAACTCGTCTAATGAAGATATTAAAATTACCAAATGTTACTGGTTATCTTATCGTTGGACTTCTCGCCGCTGTTGGATGCTTAGTTATTGATTCGTTAACAAAATCAACTGGTTTAATCGATGAATTAAATGAGTTAAATGAAACATTTTCCGACATCGCCTTAGGTTTTATTGCTTTATCTATTGGTGAAGAATTTAAATTATCAAAAATTAAGCAATATGGTTCTAAAATAATCACTATTACTTTTTTACAAGCTTTTGGCGCAGTTATTTTAGTTGATGCAGTATTATTAGTAATATGCTTATTATTAAACGTCCCATTTGAAATTGCAATTTGTTTAGGAGCGATTGCTACAGCTACTGCTCCAGCAGCAACATTGATGGTTATCCACCAATATAAAGCTCGCGGACCTTTAGTTGACATCTTACTTCCTGTTGTAGCTTTCGATGATGCAATTGGTTTAATTATCTTTGCGATTTCTGTTGCTATTTCAAAAGTATTTGCAACTGGAACTGCACCTACGTTTATGTCATTATGTCTATTACCACTTATTGAAATTTTGGGTTCAATTGCTATTGGATTTGTTCTTGGTTGGTTATTACATTTATGCGTAAAATTCTTTAAATCACGTAATAATCACGTGGTAAACATCATTGCCTTCACATTATTAGGTGTTGGTATATGTGCTGCTTTAAACACAATCAAGATTAATGGTGAAACACTTGAATTTTCTAACTTACTTTGCTGTATGATGATTGGTGCTGTATATATTAATTTAGCAAGAAAAGAAAATGACCTTTCAATCGTTGAACGTGACTTTAGCCTTGTAGATAGATGGACACCTTTCTTATTTATGTTATTCTTCGTTTTAAGTGGAGCTCATCTTGTAACATCTGCTTATTCAATATTCAATTCAAACGTTAATTTCTTATATGTTATTCTAATCTTTATTGGATACTTAGTAACGAGATCATTAGGAAAATACTTCGGTGCATATGCCGGTTGTAAGATAACTAAACGTCAAAAAACTATTACTCACTATCTAGGTATCACTTTGTTACCACAAGCTGGTGTTGCTATTGGTATGGCAAATCAAATATCAGGAATGGAAGCCTTTGCAAATGGCTCAGGAGATATTATTGTAACTGTGGTATTATGTGCAACTTTAGTATATGAATTAGTTGGTCCACTTCTAACAAAATGGTCTCTCAATCGTTCAGGTGAAATTCCTAATGAAGATGGAATTTATCCATGTGAACTTGAAGATGAAAACGCTGATAAGCCAATTCAACAATAAATTATAAACATTAAATAAAAAAAGAACTATTTTAAAGGATTAAACGCTTATAAATAGTTCTTTTTATATGTTTATACATTACATATTATCGAGGATAAATTTCCACATTAAGCTTCGTATTTTTGCAATTTTCATTTATTATCGCTTTATCAGATTCATTGCTCTATTATGCAGAACACTTTAATTTATTATATTTTTTATTAAATATTATATATGATTAAATCACTCAACTTAAGATATGGTTCTTTAATAAAAATTTCTTTAATAGAACAAATTTTATCAAAAATCATAACTAAAAAAGACTCCTTACAATATGGCAAAGATAACGTCAAGGGAAACATATGCTTACAAATGATATCTTCTTCAATGTAATTGATATTAAAGTGCTCTTTAGCCCTTTTCACGGCAATGTGTGGATGAACATATCCATGCCAAGAAATGTTTTTATTTTTATCATGCCAATCATATAAATAAAAATCATGAAGTAAAGCTCCTCTTACCAAAGAAGAAAAATCAATATGATAATTATGTTTCATAGCAAAGCGAAAAGAATAATAACTTACAGCTAAAGAGTGCATCAAGGTAGTTGTTTTACCATGTTGAATAAAATTCTTTTCTTTAATAAAATTTTCATTTAATAAAATATCTTTCCCTAAAAAGAAAAACATTCTTTTCAATTCATTATCGGAAATTATATTTTTTGCTTTCCTCATTTATTTCCAGCTTCTTTAAATATTTTAAGTCCATTTTCAGTAAGTGGATGTTCATACATTTGCTTAATTACTTTAAATGGAATTGTAGCAATATCTGCTCCTGCTAAAGCAGCCTGTTCAACATGCTTTATTCCTCTAATAGAAGCGGCAATAATTTGTGACTTATAGTTATATTGATCACGCACCATAGCAATTTGAGCGATTAAATTAAAACCTGCGTCATCACTTCTATGATAATCATCTAATCTACCCATAAATGGTGAAATGAACGTTGCTCCGGCTTCCATCGCTAAAACTGCTTGTGACAAAGAAAACACTAAAGTAACGTTAGTTTTAATTCCTTCTTTGGACAATCTTGAACAGACTTTTATTCCATCGATTGTCATTGGAAGTTTAATTGTAATATTAGGTGATTTATTAGTCATTTCCACTATCTGATGTGCTTGAGCGTACATATTCTCTTCAGTGTCTTCATTAACTTCAGCCGAAATAGGACCATCAACTAAAGAAATAATTTTTGTAATTACTTCATTCATACTTTTACCACTTTTGGCTAATAGACTTGGATTTGTAGTAACTCCAGATATAATTCCATATGAGCTTGCTTGCTCAATTTCTTCAATAATTGCTGTATCAATAAATAATTTCATCGTTTATACCTCTATAACAATATTTTATAATTATCCTTTATAAAAGTCACTAAATTTATTAAAGATATTTGCTATAAAAAAGCATATCTATATTTATAAATATGCCCTTATTTTTTTATGTTTATTATATTTAAAAATCGTTTATTGCCTCAACAAATTCATCTAGAAAATCATATATATCACTATTAGTATAGTAATCCATTTCATCATATAATATTTCTATCATTTCCTTGGCTTTTTCTAATACTTTTTTTACATCATCAAGTTTGTAAGCAACCACGCTTTGATCAGTAACCCTTTCAATATGAAAACTGATCTCATATTCTGTTAATGATGAAGAAGTAAGTCTCTTTTTTACTTCAATCGAAGCAAAATCCTCATAATTTAATAAAAGAATAATACCACTTTTATTAGTTTTTACTTGTTCCCACATATATTATACCTCCTTGTTTTCTTGGACTAGAGTATAAGAAACATAGTTTGTTCCATTATCACATAATTTTTGTGAATAATTCCAATCATCTGCAAAAGTTTCTGGAATTTCAGTTAGTTTATCAAATGATATTGTACAATGAATAGCATTTGAAAATGCCATATATCCTATTTGATTAATTGTTGATGTTATATTAAATTCTACAAGACTTTCACAATTATAAAAGCACTCATCACCAATGATTTTTACTTGATCTGGTAAAGTTATATATCCTAAAGAAGTGTTATTATAAAAAGCAGTTGAATAAATGGCCTTTAGATGAGAATTGCTTTGAAATGATAAGCTCTCCATTTTAGAGCAATTATAAAAGGCACTTTCACCAATTTCAGTAACTGATCGTGGTAAATTTAGCGAACTTAATTCACTACAATCTCCAAAAGCATTAACTCCAATTGTCACTAAATTACTATCATCTTCAAAAATAATATTTTCTATCTTTGTTGATGAAAAAGCATTACTTTCGATACTAACAACTGGATAGTTATTTATTTCTGAAGGAATAATTAATTCCTTGAGGGTGTCCTTTTTCGAGTCTAATATTGAAACAATTTCAACTTTTTGATTATTGACAATATACGTAAATCCATATGTTGTATCATCGATATAGTGTGAATTATGAATTGCTGAACTTATCGATGAAGTATCATTATCGCAACTAAACATCAATAATATTAATAATAAAGTACCTAACGTTTTTTTCATAAAATATAAACTCCTAATTTTTTATCATCCATCGTACGTATTTCTATCTTTTCATCATCTAATATTCCATATTGAGGAATTCCATCTTTAGGAATAGAGGGTGAGCCAATATTAATATAATATACACCTTGCTCACAATTCATTTTAAATACATGATAATGACCATAAATGACCACATTAGAATCTTCTAGTGTTTCACTTTCAGGTAAATGATGACCATGAACAAATATAATTTTTCTTCCATTAATGATTTTACTAATGCGTTTATATGATTTAAGTTTCAAAACCATTTCATCTACTTCAGCATCACAATTACCTCTAATCCAAATAAATCGATCATGATAGTGATTAATTATTTTAGCAACTTCTTTAGGATTATATCCTTGAGGTAAATCATTTCTTGGACCATGATAAAGTACATCTCCTAAACATATAAACTTGTCACATCTATTTTCGGTGAATTTTTTAACTAATTTTTCCATTGCCGGCAATGAACCATGTATATCAGTAATAATTAAATATTTCATTATTTATATTTTACCATTATTTCACACTAAATAAATAATTTTAAAAAAAATAATCTAGTTCGGAAATCCTAGATTATTTTCCGTTAAGTTACCAGCTTAACTTTAAGAATTATAGAAAAGAAACAGAATTAGATGCTTTTGAGAAAATGGGACGTGAGAGATATTAATTTATTGATAGTAATCTAAGTCCGTTTCTGGTACTTAAATGGTAATATTATGGTATTGTCAAAATATGTCAAATAATAATATATATCTATTTTTAACTAATTTTTTAATTTAAAATCATTTAAAAAGTACATCTTTTTGTCTAATAAAGAATAAACATAACGAAAAATAAGAAAAAATATCAAAATAAAATTTAAAAAAATTAGATATAAAATACATTTTAATTATTCAAAGATTTAATTATTTGATAAAATGTATTAGTATAAAAATATGATAGTTAACTTTTTTAAACATTTGCATACGATTAATAAACACCGTTTTCTTGTTTTCAAAAATTGTTGGAGATGTGGAATAAGATACCGTGGGCTAGTTCACGATTTAAGTAAATATTCACCAACTGAATTTTTTGCTGGGGTAAAATATTATCAAGGATATCGCTCTCCAACCATTGAAGAGCGAATTGAAAGGGGCTATTCAAGAGCATGGCTTCATCATAAAGGTCGCAATCGTCATCATTTCGAATACTGGTCTGATTTTTCTCCAATCACAAACCGCTACGAGCCTGTTAAAATGCCAAAAGTTTTCTTAATTGAGATGTTTTGTGATCGCATCGCAGCAAGTAAAGTATACATGAAAGATAAATACAAAGATAGCAGCCCATTAGAGTATTTTATAAATAAAGATACTGACATTGTTATGCATCCTGAAACTAAAAAAGAAATAAAATACCTTTTAACGATGCTATCTAAGAAAGGTGAAAAAATAACTTTTAAATTCATAAAAAACAATCGTAAAAAAGAATCATTTTTAAAAGATATTGATATATAGACGCTGAAAAGCGTTTTTTATTATCCCCCCATAAAAAAAAGAGCCCGGCAACTTGCCGTTCTCTCGTTTCCGATACC
>CABUOQ010000027.1 GCA_902493275.1 uncultured Bacillota bacterium
GCCTGGGATGCCTATGCAAATGCTGCAGAAAAAGCGGTTGAGCTTTATAAAGGTATCCACCCTGACTCAAAACAAGAATTTGAGGTGGTTGTTCTTGGGCAGGATGATATGGTGGAGAAAGTTAAGGTTGCATTGGCAACGGGAGCAACAGATACATTGCCTGACATTTTCTATGACGAAGACTATAATTTTGCAGAATACTTGACATATTACGAAAAATATTTTTTTGACTTATCTTTGTATGTCAATCTGGAGGATTATTACGATTATAAGACGATAAACGCGATTCATAATGGTAAAACTTATTCCATACCATACGAAAGCGGGACTGGCGCACTTTTTTATCGTTATGATTTAATCCAACAAGCGGGATATGATGCCGAGGATTTAGAAAACATAACATGGGATGAGTTTATTGAAATCGGTAAAGATGTAAAGGAAAAGACGGGTGTGGATATGCTTATTATGTGTCCCGACGGAGATATGGAAGGCAGATTAATGTATCAGGCAGCTGGCACGTGGTTTTATGATGCATCAGGAACTCCCAATATTAGCGATAATGTAGCGTTTAGAGATACATTTTTGACGATGAAAGATATTTATGATGCCGATATTGTTTATGACGCATTAGGTTGGGATGATTACATTTCAGCAATCGCAAATCAAAAAATAGTGTCATTGTTTGGTGCAACATGGTGAGCTCCTATTATATCTGAATATACAGAACAATCTGGAAAATGGCGTGTTACAACTATGCCTCGTATTGCAGGTAGCGAGCAGTACACCAATTACTCAAGTTTAGGTGGTGGGGCATGGTTTGTCGTGAAAAACGACCATAGCCAAATCGCTGCAGAATTTTGTAAAGAAAGTTTTGGCAATAGTGTAGAGTTGGCAAACTATATGGCAAAAAATTTTTTTGTGTTACCTACAAACAAAAAAGTTGTTGCTGAATTGGCAACTGAAGGAAGTGTTTTTTGGGGCGGGCAAGATATTGCAGCTTGCATTAGTAACTGCAATGAACATATTCCAGCCGTTAAGTATGGTTTAAATACCTATGAAATAACATATACAGTAGGACCACTTGCAGGTCAGTATTTGAAAGGTGAAATCACTCTCGATAGTGCGTTAAACCAAATGCAGATGGCTGCTATTAACATAATTAAATAAAAATGAAACGTACGAAGAGAGTATTATTTCTCTTACCCAGCTTAGTTATTCTAATCGGTTTTACGTACTTGCCTCTAATTATAGGATTGATAATGTCTTTGTTTGGGGGGAAGGGACAAGATCTTGCTTTTGTGGGGTTGGATAATTATATAGCTTTGGTGGATGACGCAAACTTTAAAACGGCATTCATCAATTCTATTGAGTTTTCTATTATTATATCACCCATAGTTTTAGTGCTAAGTATAGCTTTGGCGATTGGGTTAAATTCAATAAAAAATAAACGGGTGCATGGGGCGATACTAATTTTATTGTATCTTCCCTGCATTACATCGCCGATAGCGTATTCTTTAAGCAGTTAGCATATTCGGATGGGTTATTGACGCAACTATTTTATATTTTTGGAATCGGAGCGGGCGATGAGAGCATATTAGCCAATCCTATAATTGCGAAGCTATTTATTTCATTTATTTGTATTTGGGCATGGACGGGATTTTATGTTCTTATAATAAATTCTGCTTTGCAAAACATGGATATTTCTATAATCAAGGCCGCAAAGATAGATGGGGCCTCATCGTTTAGAATATTGATAAAAATAATCTTGCCCAGTCTTGCCTCTGTACTTTTATTGGTTGTTATTTTAACTAGTTGTTCGGCATTTCAAATATACATAGAAATTTCTCTAATTACCAAAGGTGGTCCAGCGATGTCCACCTTTACCCTCGTTTTCTATCTTTATCGTAAAACATTCACATATGTGGCTGATTACGGATATTCGATAGCGATAGGTATGGTAATTTTACTTATCTCCTTATTCATAAGTTCCATATTTCTTATAGTAAAAAAAGTGAGTAGATAATGAAAATCGGAAACATCGTGGGGAAAATCTTTTTGAGCATCGCTTGTATTATAGCACTTGCGCCTTATACATTAATGATTATTTGCTGTTTTTCCACAAGTGCAAGTATAAAGGGTAATACCTTGTTTAGCGATTTGTCTTTTGCAAATTTAAAAAATAATTTTATAATGTTGTTTGGTCAGGAGAATTTCTTGATTTCATTAGGAAATTCAATGTTTATATCTACAATAGCTTCGTTTATTGGCGTTGCTGTGGCAAGCTTGGTGGCATATTCTTCATTGGCATTTCCGGGAAGGGTGAATAAATTTGTAGTCAAGCTCGCAATGGCAGCAATGCTTATTCCAGAGGCAACGTTGCTTGTGCCACTTTTTATTTATTATAGGGAGTTGCATTTATTGAATACATACACAGGAGTGATTCTCGCATCTCTTTCCGTGCCATTTTTGGTATACTTATTTGGGCAAAGTTCTGAAAGTTTTTCATCCGAATTAATTAAAGCAAGCCGAATAGATGGGGCAAGTGAAATTAAAACATACTTTCGAGTTTTTCTGCCTGCAATGAGAGATGTGATGATAGCGGGGGCAATAATTGCATTTGTTAATGCCTGGAATTCAGTTTTAATTCCAGTAGTAATCATTCAGAGCAAGGAGCTTATAACTAATACCATATTTTTAAACGCTCTTGGTTCTATATGGTTTAGCGACTATGCTATGCTGATGCTTGGTTTAGTTATATCGACAGTCCCGGTAATATTGATTTTCTTGATATGTAGCAAGCCATTTGGTCGAGCTATTATAAGACAATAATAGTACTGACCAGCGCTATCTCTCCTCCCGGACAAAACAGTGAAGGCTTGGTTAATAGGACTTTTCGTCGCTGTCAGCCGTCGATTTAGTTAAAATATCTTTGCATTGTATTTCAGAGCAAAAGTATTCGTATAATCTCCGATTATAGGTAGCTTTTTCAATATTTTTTACGATATGTTTCATAATGTAATGAAATAGAGTAAGAATTCGCGAACGAGAACGTTATTTGATATTTGCTAGGCATTAGAAATTTCGTTATATGATTTCTTCGACTATTTCGTATTAAAGATGCTAGATTTGGAAGGAAGTTATGGAAAATTAAATGAAAAACTTTAATAATGTTGACTAATATTGTCAACATTATTATGTTATAATGGGTGTATGAAGTATTACTATAACAAGGCACAACCGAATATCGAATACGGAATGTTGAGTAGCCGTAAGCTCAATAACCCGAAACGTAAACCGAACGCGGACGGTCTTGTTACATACTATTACACTTCCGTCGAAGAGCCGCTTGGCGGTAGATATTACCGAAAATGCGATTACTATATTATTCCCGTAAACGTAACTCCAAAAGTTTATGCAGCGCTTGTTAAGCGAGATAAAAAGGAACACAACAATAACCACAAGCACGACAGGCGTTATTTGGACGTGGAAAAGTATTATCGGCAGCGCGGAGAAATCGATGAGGACGACAGAGAAACCAATGCTTGGGAGTATGTAGCGGACAAGAAAACACTTAACTTTGAAAACGACATTATCGAAGAATTAGACAAGCAAGCACTACTCTCTACTCTATCGAAATCGGACAGAATAATCGTCGAACTATATGAATCGGGTGTCGGGCAAAACCGTATTGCAAAGGCAATCGGTAAAACGCAAAGCTATGTATCGAAGCGTTTGGAACGGCTGTTAGACTTATTCGAAGCAGAACGGCTTAACGACGGAAGCCGCACAAAAAAGGAAATAGAATTCGAGCTTGCGTGGAAAAAGTTTATCTATTCTCACAAGATGCCGAAAGATATAGACGTAATTTTGGAAACCTTTAACCACCTTATCGGCGAGAGAATGTTAGAAGAATTGCTCATCTACTTTTACTCTTTTCGGGAGTATTACAGATATGCTTACAGGCTACTTTACTTATATGAATACAAGCCCGAAGCCGACACATTGGGACTAATAAATGACCTGCCGCTTATCTTCCGAAAGATATTTTACTACCAAAAATTAGACGAACAAGCGGACATATTTATATGGCTCTACTACTGTCTTGTAATGGAAATGGAACGGCGTAAAAAGATAACGCCCGATCCCAATCAAGCAGTTTATGAAAGGCTGATTGACGAGCAAGAAAAAACGGCAAAGCGCGTGAAGATGACGAGCGAACAGTTTATGGAAGAACGATTTATACCAAAGGTCGCACCCTTACTCAAAAAGCGAAACGAGGACTTTATGGAAGCTAATAACGTGTATGTTTTCGACGAGGATGCAGACATAGAAGCGGAACTCAAAAAGCTGTTCAAAAAGCCCGATTAAAAATTTTTTAAAATATTTTTACGGTTTTGGAATATATCGGGTGATTTGGAGTGTATATAAGTGAGCGGGAAAAATCTACGCTCTTAAAACTAAATAACAACGGTTGACTCACGGTTATAATGCTGTGAGTTTTTTGTTGCTCGGAGGTGGTAATTATGGACGATTAAAAGACTTTGCGAACGGTCTTAAAATGTTCGCATGTGGACTGAACACTTTGAAAGGCTTGACTGTAAGGAAAGGAATACCTTGATACAAAGTATAGCCCACTATACTTCGCAAGCGAAGTGTGGGCTCTGCCGAGGGCGAGGGGCGAATTATCAAAACAGCACAGTGCGCTGTTTTGTCGCCACGAGGTGAGCGAGCGCATATGCCCGCGCGAACGGTGACCGAAAACGGCGTTGCCCTTGCGCCGTTTGAGAATTTCGTCCACGATAAAACAGTAGAACTTATTATAAGGAGGAAAACAAACATCAGCTATTTAGTATGCCATATGGAGAAGTATCATAAGACGGATATTTGTCCTGTGGAAAAGGAAAACGAGAGAGATGAAAACTACGAGGCAAGCAATCCGCAGATAGACAGCGAAAGAACGAAAGACAACTATCACACCTTTGCTCGGTACTGTACTTATACGGAGTTTATCAATAAGCGGATAGACGAACTGAACTTGCCGATCAAACCGAGAAAGGACGCCGTGCTAATGGCGTCCTTTGTAATCGGCTCGGATAGAGAGTTTTTCAACGGTTTAACACCGGCGGAACAAGAAGATTTCTTTGCGCAGTGTACAAAATACTTTGCGGATAAATACGGAAAGGAAAACATAATTTCCGCAGTCGTCCACACGGACGAAACCACACCGCACTTGCACTTAAATCTTATGCCTATTCGCAACGGACGACTATGCTGTAAAGACCTGTTCAATCGCACGGAACTAACGAAACTACAAACGGATTTTCACGAAGCGGTTGGCAAGCGTTGGGGCTTGGAACGTGGGCGCGAAGGCAGCCCGAAAAAGCATTTGTCCACAGCGGAATACAAGGCAAAAAAGATTGTGCTTAACGCCTGCACCGAAGCGGCGGACATAACGGAAACCGCGCAATCGGAATTAAAGCAAATAAACCAAGCTGTAAAGAAAGCCGAAGATCACTTTGACGCAACTATCGAACAGATACATACAGCCAAAACCGAGCGAGATAAAATCGTAGCGGAACGTGATTCGGAAGCAGATTACTCAACGGCATTGGAACAAGCAAAGAACGGAGAAATTGCTCACAGCAAAAGCGGACTGAAAGCACAAGTCGTTGTGCTCACGGTAGAGAACAAAAATCTGACCGAAGAAATCGAACGCTTAAAGAAAGACAATAGTTTTCTGTTCGAGTCCTACCAAAAGGAAAAGAAAACGCACAACGACCACGATAAAGCGTTACGCGCCATTACTCTGTTCAGAGAACAAGAACCCGAAGCCTTTGCGCGAGTGTTCTACCGCGCAACTTCGGTGTTGCAACCGTTCTTACCTATCGGCGAACAGCCCGCAAATTTAGGACGCAACCGTTTAAGGGAAATAGAGGAAGAAATCCGCAGGGAATACGAGCAAAACACCCCTACACCACGCAAGAACAATTACGGAAAAGCGGATTAAGACACAAAGTCGTATTAATATTCATAAAACGCTTGACTCTCTGCTTTTGATTTGCTATAATGACAATGCGCCGTATAAATACGACGCATATATTTACGGAGGTTATTATGGAAAAGAAAGACAGAGCAGTTAAAGACAAGCGTTACGAGGATAAGCACAAAGCCGAAAGAAAGGCAAAGTGTATGGTTTGGGGAACGAGCATACCGAGAGAGAAAGCCGAGAAGATAAATGAATTTTTGAAAAGACACGGCTACACGAAGGTAGAGCTTATACAAGCGGGCTATGAAGAATTATTAGCCCGACACGATACCGACTTTGCAAAGCTCAAAGACGGTTATGACGATTTTTTCGGTTTTGAGGAAATCGATAAAAAGAAAACTGAATAACTATTAAATCTTTTCGCATAAGGAGGAAACGCGATGGAAAGAGAACATAGTATTCAAAGCTATAAGGACAACATCTGATTGTCTGAATAAGGAATATTGAAGAAAAAGCAATTTGAATACACTACTTCCTTCGGCGATACGGTATATACCGTGATTGCCGAAGAAAGTGAGAATGCAAGAGGTACGCAATTAGATATAATCAACGGCTTACTCAAAAGGCATTCCGATGAAACCAATTCAACGAACTTGCTGTTTGCAACTAACGGAGGTAAAAAAGCATGTTAGAAATGCAAACGGTCAAAAAGAATAATCAATTTTACGGAGGTGAAAAAATAACAGCGCTATATTGTAGGCTTAGCCGCGATGATGACCTGAGCGGAGATAGCAACAGTATTGTGCATCAGAAAGAGATTCTCGAAGAGTACGCAAAGCGGCGCGGGTTTTCCAATCCTGCTTACTATGTGGACGATGGGTACAGTGGAACGAACTTTAATAGACCGGATTTTCAACGAATGCTCAAAGACATAGAGAGCGGACTTGTAGGAACGGTTATAGTAAAAGATATGTCGCGTTTCGGGCGTAACTACATAATGGTCGGGTACTATACGGAAATACTGTTCGAGCAAGCGGGAATACGGTTTATAGCCGTAAACGATGGAGTAGACAACGAACACGATAGCGACGAGTTTACACCGTTTAGAAACATCATCAATGAGTGGTATGCAAGAGACACAAGCAAAAAGGTGAAAGCCGTGTTACGAGCAAAAGGCAAGTCAGGGAAACATTTGAGTGCAGTTCCGCCGTATGGGTATGTAAAAGATCCAACAGACAAGACAAAGTGGATCATTGACGAGGAAGCGGCGGCGGTTGTACGAGAAGTTTACAAGCTGTTTATCGAAGGCGTTGAAATGAATGAAGTAGCCAAGATGTTAACCGCGCGCAAGATTGATCCCCCGATAGTACATTTTGAAAAGCTCGGATTGCCGGTAAGAAGTAAGAGTGAATGTCCGCAAGTATGGAGTAGCAGTTCGCTATACAATATGCTCAAACAAGAAGCATATACAGGTAGCACAATCAACTTCAAGACAGCAAAAACATCATATAAGACAACCGATCAGATATTTTTGCCGCGAGAAGAGTGGGCGATTTTTGAGAATACGCAAGAGGCGATTATAGACAAGGAAACCTTTGCTATTGTTCAAAAAATGCGAGAGAGCAGGCGCAGACCGAGAATTCAGAACAGAAAAGAAAACATATTTGCCGGACTATTGCGCTGTGGCGATTGTGGGAATAAATTGTACTATCATCGTCGTGGGCAAGAGGATGCTTATGAAGGCTTTACTTGCGCATCGTTCAAGAAAAACAAACGTTGTAGTTCACATTATATTTCGTTGTCGGCGATTACGGAAGTTGTATTGACCGATTTACGGCGTGTGTGCGAATGCGCAAAGGAACGTGAAAAAGAATTTGTGCAGATGTATCGAGATGATTGCGCACGAAAAAGCAACCGCTTACAGGGAACGTCGAAAAGCGAATTGAAACGAATAGAAAATCGCTGTTTAGAAATCGACGAGATAATTCGCAAGCTGTACGAGGACAATGTGCGCGGACGGATAACCGACGAGCGGTTCGATATTCTTGCAAAAGGTTATGAAGCGGAAAAAGCCGAGTTAAAAGAGAAATCACAACAAATTCAAACGGCATTAAAAGCGTCGGCTCAAGATGACGAGAATCTCGAAAACTTTATGAGGTTGGTAAAACGCTATACGGAAATTCCCGAATTAAGCAGAGAAATACTAAATGCTTTCATTGATGGTATTTATGTCGGAAAGACGACAAAGACAGAAATCCCCTCTAAACGAAAGCGCAAAAAGTATAAGAAAACGCGAACGATTCGGATAGTGTACAAGTTTATAGGCGCGATCAATCTAAATTAAAACAAAAGGACACGGCAGACGGCGTGAAAACCGTTTGCCAAATGTGTCCCTACGAATACCTTACGAGGATAAGAAAAATGCAACAAAGTTGATTTTTTGTAAAAGAACAATCGAGAAACCAGATTTCCTGTTTTCCACAAAAACAATAATTGTCCTTCTGTGGATATTCGTGTCAGCTTTGAAGAAACGGGGCTTTATTATCTTAATAGCAGATACTATGATCCTAATACTGGTAGATTTATCTCTCCTGACATCTTATCTATCCTTGATGAAACTAGATTTCAAATTAATGGATTGAACTTATACTGTTACTGTGGCAATGATCCGATTAACAAGTATGATCCGAGTGGACAGTTTCCAATTCTAGCCTGTATTTTAGGCTTAACTGCATTAGTAGGAATGGGTCTAACAATTGGAGGAGTTGCTAGTGATAATAACACTATGACGGCGATTGGACTAACTATGGTGGCTATACCTGCGTTAATTTCGGGAGGAATGGCGATTGCAGCAGGTATAGGCGGTGCAACTTTGACAGTTATAGTTGGAGGAGTAACGACAGTAGCGGGAATCGGTAGTGGATTGTTTGCTTCTGCTGAATATCAAGAAGTTACTGGTTATGGTAATTGGATTCAAGAATCAACAGGAATGAGTGAAGGACTTTACAACACGTTATTATTGTCTACTGCAGCTATCGCAACTTTAGGAACAATTGCTTCAAGCATTGGATATTCTTTTAATATAAAATCTATTACCCAGATCGGTAGAGTTGATAATTATTATGGAATTAAATTTACACAGCCTACTAATAGTGGATATGCAAAAATTAAAACACTTGGATTGCATTCACCTCATAATGGGCACCCTTGGCCTTGGCAATTAAATAGTATTAATCCTCAAACTGGTTCTATAGGGAAAAAAATAAGGTGGGATTTATTGTTTAGGAGGTTACTTGGCAGATGAAAAAAATTTAGAAGCGTTGTTAGAAGATTATTGTAAAATACAAGTTAATGAATTGAAAAATTCTGCTTTGTTTAAAGAATTAGTGAAAATAAATAATGAGAATGGAAATCTTACTAAGTTAAATTTTGGTAAAGGGATTGACTCTTATTCAAATAACTATTACATTAATTTAGAGATATTAAATGCAAACGAAAAACTTATTGAGACTTACAACGGAAATTTAACAACATCTTGTTGCTTAATTACAAAGGACAAAAAGAATAGATATGAATTTTTAAACTGGAATGATGATAATGAGTTTCTAGATGATATCCGATGGATAATTAAAGAATCTAGTAACTTGTAAGCAAATATAATAACAAGTATTTATTAGAAAAAATAAGACAAATTTTGGTTAAATAAAAATGATGTTGGTTAATAGTTGTTTTAAGATAAACGAATAGTTAGTCAATGATAAAATAAATGTTGGTTTGGTGCGTTAATTGCAATTGGCTTAGGAGCGTTGGAGGCTTATCGAGTGGAAGAGGTGCTCAACACTTTAAATCTATTGGAAGCAATCTTGATGATACAGGAAAAACTGGTGTTAAGGCGATTTTAACTGCGTTTGATAGATATGGAACAGGTGCAGGTTATCAAAAAGTAATAAATTTATGGGGAGGTAGAGTTGCTAATTCTCTTGCAAATTCTATTTCTCAAAACTTCACAAAAAGTGTATTGATTATTTTGGACATAACGGCAACAATATATGGATTAAGTTATAGCTTAGGACAAATTGATTGGGAATTCTAGGAGGGAATTTATGGAATTGTTATATTTAGTTGGAACTATATGGTCAATTTTATTAATAATATTTGCTATGTGCCTTGATACTAGAAGACCAATGTCAACGAAATTAAAGTATAAATATAGAGTTAAGGATGATTCAATATTTAGAAAGATAATTAAATTTAAAGATAGAGAACATTGTCCTTGCAATTATTTTAAAATTGTCCCATTCTATGTGTTTCTATTATTAGCAATTCTCAGTTTAATCCTATTATTTGTTGATATATTTGCTAATGGAGTTATTACAAACGTTGTTCCAGAAAAAGTATTTATTATTATAATGCTATGCATTTTAGGTGTTAGTATATTGTACTTCCTTGTTATTGTTATTTGGTGGGAAATTGTTGATTATAAAGAGTTTAAGTTCACCAAAGAAGAAAAGGAAGAGTTAAAACAATTAAGAAAACTTAGAAAAGAAAACAAAAAGAATAAATTATAGCGAATTACTTTCACAAGCAAAACTAGGCGAGTTTACCTTATGGTAGATTCGTCTTTTCTTTTGCGATATAGGAAAAAGATAAAAATAATATATTAAATGAAATTCATTAATATATTAGAAAATATATGTTAAATTTAGGATGAAAAGAATTACTAGAATTAATTAAGGAGTGATTAGGTTAATGAACTATAATTACGAAGAAATTATAAATAATTTAAATAAAGAAAAAATTGAAGCAAAACTTGTTGAAGATGATTTGGAAACAGTATTTTTTTATAAAAAAATTAGAGAAGATTATAAGCTAGCTAAATTTGGAAGAAAAGGAATTTTTACACCTAAACAATATGGAATAATGTTCAGATATTGCAGATAAATTATTATTAGACTTCGTAATTAATATTGATTTATTAATTAAAATTTATGCAGTAGATAATATCTTTACGGAAACAATAAATTTTAAATAGTCATCTTGACAATATTATCTAGTAAAAACAAATTTAGCGAATCTGCATAATTGTGTGGATTCGTATTTATTTTTGAAAAATGTCATTTAACACAAATAATTAATAGAATTAGGGTTATTAGATTGTTATAATGTAAGCAGGAAGAAAAAAATATGAATATAGAAATGACATTTTCAAATGAAGTTGATCAAAAGTTTGATGAATTTGAGAAGATATATCAAGATTTAGCTCGAGTGATATTTAATTATTTAAATTTAAATGATTATTTTATTTTCGAAGTTGATTTAGTTGATGAAGAAAAGATACATGAAATCAATAAAATTTATCGTCATATTGATCGACCAACAGATGTTATCTCATTTGCTTTTGAAGATAATAATGATTTTAAAAATCTTAATGGTGAATTGCCACGCGATTTAGGTGAAATATTTATTTGTACCGATGTTGCAAAAAGGCAAAGTGAAGAATATAAACATTCTTTTCTTCGAGAGATGTCATTTTTATTTACACACGGAATTTTACACCTTTTAGGGTATGATCATATGACGATAGAGGATGAAAAAGTAATGTTCACTATTCAAGATGAGATTATGGAAATAATGAAGTTATAAATTTAATCTAGGAGGAAATGTATGTTATCATTTGATGAATTGTTTGAAGAAGGGCTAAAAGCTAGAAAATTATCATATAGCCCATATTCTAATTTCGCAGTAGGAGCAGTCCTTGAATGTAAAGATGGTAAATTAATCTATGGTGCTAATATTGAAAATGCAGCATTTGGTTTATCATTATGTGCAGAAAGAAATGCTATTTTTAAAGCGTATCTTGATGGATATCGTCAAGAAGATTATGTTCAATTATTAATTGTTGCTGATTCTGATGACATTACTTCTCCTTGCGGCTCTTGTCGTCAAGTTTTAAGTGAATTAATGGGGTTAGACGTTCCAGTTTATTGCACGAATTTAAAGAAAAAATATATTAAAACATCTATAAGAGAATTGTTACCTTATAGTTTTTCAAAGGAAAATATGAAATAGTGAAAAAAGTAGGTTTTGTTTCAATTGTAGGAAAGACAAATGCGGGCAAGTCAACCCTATTAAATTTAATTATGAAGAAGAAAGTGTCCATTGCGACCTCTAAGCCCCAAACAACAAGAAATTCTATACAAGGAATTTATAATGATGTTGATTCGCAAATTATATTCATAGATACACCAGGCATTGTTAAAAAGCATCAAAAATTAGATAGCTATATGAATAGACAAATATCATTTTCGTTAATTGATGTCGATGCGATGATTATTTTGATTGATGCCGGTGAGCCATTTGTTGAAGAACGTGATGCTAAATTGCAAGATTGGTTTTTAAAAGATGTTCCAACTTTTGTTGTTTTTAATAAAATCGATCTAACAAATGTTATGTTGATTAAAAATTTAAAAGAAAAGTATCAACAGCTATTTCCTAATGCTAAAATAATGGAAATATCATGTAAAGATAATTTTAATATCGATTCATTGATTAATGAGATAAAAAAAGTTCTTCCTGAGGGAGAAAATTATTATCCAGAAGAAATCACTTCTAATCACCCTTTATCATTTCTTGTTCAAGAATTGATACGTGAAAAAATATTAAATTTCACTGATGAAGAAGTGCCTCATTGTGTCGCAGTTAAAGTTGATTCAATGAAAAAAGTTAATCAAACGATGCAAATTGAAGCAACAATTCTTGTTGAAAAGAGTACTCAAAAGAAAATTTTGATTGGTAAGAATGGTTTAATGATTAAAAAAATTGGAATTGCTGCGCGAAAAGATATTGAAAGTATTATTGGTTATAAAGTAAATTTAAATACTTTTGTTCGTGTGGAAGAAAAGTGGCGCAATTCTGAAAATTGTTTAAATGATTTAGGATATCGATTAAAAGACGATGAATAATGAAGAAGTCTTAGTTCAAGGATTCGTTATAAAAAGTGTTGAATATAAAGAAAGTGATGCGATAATTACTTGTTTAACATCTGGAGGAATATTTTCTTTTAAAGCACGTGGCGTTTTAAAACCAGGAAGTAAAAATGCTGCTTCGTGTCTTTTATATGCATATTCGGAATTTGTCCTTCAAGAAAAAGATAATTATTATTTTTTAACTAAAGGCAAATTATTAAGTTCAAATTTTAAATTATATGATTCTATTGACAATATGTGTATATTGGGGTTGATTTCAGAGAGTATTCTAAATTTTCTAGATAAACCTTCACCGATTATTTATAATATGTTTCAAAGATTAATCCAGGGAATAAATCAACACTTTGATATACTTACATTAGCGGTTTTATCTTTAGCTAAAATAATTGTTGAAAGTGGATATGGACTTATTACTAATCAATGTGTAAGATGTGGTAAAAAGACAAGAATTGTTTCAATAGATTATAGTGATGGCGGTTTTATTTGCCTTGATTGTATCAATGATAAAAAAGATGTTGATTCTCCAGAATATCTAAAATCGATAAGATATTCTTTTATGGTTGATTGTGATGATTTTTTTCATTATGAATTCAAAAAAGAAATTGCAATAAGACTAATCAAAGAATATATGAATTATCTTTTAGACCAATTTGGATATCGAAAGGTTAATTTCTACGACTTATTTAATAATTTGTACTAAACAACACTCATAATAGGTTGACAATAAAAAATGACGATGATAATATAAATAAGATTTTGTTTTTAAGGAGCATTAAAATGAAAGACAAGAAATTTGATGAAATAGTTACTCACGTACAAGTAAGTGGATATATTTTTCCAGGTTCACAAATTTATGGTGGTTTGGCGAATTCATGGGATTATGGACCTTTAGGCGTATTATTAAAAAATAATGTTAAAAATGCTTGGTGGCAAAAATTTGTTACTGAACAACCAATGAATGTTGGACTTGATCCAGCAATTATTATGAATACTAAAGTATGGGAGGCTACAGGTCATATAACTAATTTCTCCGATCCATTAATCGATTGCAAACATTGTAAATCCCGTTATCGCGCGGATGAATTATTAGAGGAACAAGCAGGAATAAACGCTGATGGTTGGTCTAATGAAAAGATGATGAACTACATTCGTGAAAATAAAGTTAAATGCCCAATTTGTGGCGAATCTAATTTTACTGATGTTCGTCAATTCCAAATGATGTTTAAAACTAATATCGGTGTTACTGAAGATGCTAAAAGTGAAGTTTATCTTCGCCCTGAAACCGCGCAAGGATTATTTGTGAATTTTTCTAATGTTCAACGTTCAATGCGTAAAAAATTGCCATTTGGTATTTGTGATATTGGAAAATCATTTAGAAATGAAATTACTCCAGGTAATTTTACATTCCGTATGCGTGAATTTGAACAGATGGAAATGGAATTTTTCTGCCATCCAGGTGAGGATTTAAAATGGTTTGAATATTGGAAGCAATATTGCTATGAATTCTTGCAAAAATTGGGTTTAAAAAGTGAAAATCTTCGAATGAGAGATCATGAAAAAGCCGCTTTAGCTTTCTATTCTAAAGCGACAACAGATATTGAATATCTCTTCCCATTTGGTTGGGGTGAATTATGGGGAATCGCGGATAGAACTGATTATGATTTGACTAAACATCAAACTTATTCAGGACAAAATATGCAATATCTTGATCCATTCACAAATGAAAAATTTACTCCTTATTGTGTCGAACCGGCTGTTGGTGTCGATCGTATTTGTTTAGCTTGCTTATGTGAAGCATATGATGAAGAAGAATTGGAAAATGATAAGAGAGTTGTTTTACATCTTTCACCAATTATTGCCCCATATAAAGTGGCAGTATTACCATTAAGTAAACAATTAAAAGAAGAAGCAGAAGGCTTATTAAATAAATTTATCAAAGAATTCCCAACAACATATGATGATACGGGCTCAATTGGTAAACGATATCGTCGTCAAGATTCAATTGGAACACCATATTGCGTAACTGTGGATTTTGATTCAAAAGGAGAAACATATACATTAAGAGATCGTGATAGCATGACTCAAGTGAGAATGACTTATCAAGAAATTGTTGATTTTATTAAAGGAAAAATAAAATTTTAGGAAATAATGGATGATTACACAAGATATTATTAATGATATTTTATCTAAAGCGGATATAGTTTCAATTATTTCTAATTATATATCAGTAATTAAAAAGGGAAATAGTTATGTAGCTGTTTGTCCTTTTCATAATGATAAAAATCCTTCATTGATGATTTCCCAAACAAAACAAATTTATAAATGTTTCGCTTGTAAATCAGGTGGTAATGTATTTACTTTTGTTTCTGAGTATGAAAAAATACCATTCATTGCGGCGGTAAAAAGAGTTGCTCAATTAATAAATTATAATTCACCACTTTTACAAGATAATGAACGTAAAGTTGACAATAAGACAAAAAGTATATTAAAAGCTTTAAGTGATAGCAGTAATTTCTATCATTATGTCTTATCGACTAAGGCGGGGATTGAAGGAGCTGAATATTTGGAAAAAAGAAATATTTCTGAAGATATGATCAGCTATTTTAAATTAGGTTTTTCACCCCGCAACAGTGAAACAACTATCAAATTACTTCGCCAAAAAGGAAATGAAATTGAATCTCTTGATGAGGCGGGGATATCTCTTCATGTTGGAACAAAATTTCTTGATCGTTTTGAGGGTCGTATAATCTTCCCAATTTATAATGAATATTCTGAAGTAATTGGATTTTCTGGAAGAAGAATTGTTAATAGCGATGAAGCTAAATATGTCAATTCACCTTCAACTAAGCTTTTTAATAAATCAAGTGTTTTATATAATTATCAAAATGCTAAAAATGAATCTAAGCGCGAGGGATATTGCTATGTTGTTGAAGGCTTCATGGATGTGTTTAGTTTATATCGAGTGGGAATTAAATCGTGTGTGGCCTTAATGGGCACAGCTTTCACTAGCCAGCATGCTAAAATGTTGAAACATTTAAATTGTGAAATACGTTTAATGCTAGATGGTGATAATGCAGGTCAACATGGAATGATTACAATGTGCGAATTACTCGATAAAGAAAATATCGCTTATCGCTTTGTCGATTATCATGGCGAAGTTCTTGATCCGGATGAAATATTCAATCAAAAAGGAAAAGATGAATTAGTAAAACTTGCGAATAATCTTGTTCAAAAAAGTAAATTCGTCTTAGATTATTATCAAAAGGAATGTGATATCACTACTGTTGAAGGAAAGAAAGACTATGTGGTTAAGGTAGCTAAGCATTTTGTAAATAATGAAATTGATAATTTACAAAAAGAAGCGATAATTAAAGAAATATCACAGGTAATCGGACTTAGTGCTTCTTCAATTGGAAGTGCGTTTAATTACATTGTTAGAGGTAAGGTAGTTGAAAAAAATGATGATGTGCAATTTACTATAAAAAGACCGATTCGTGAAAGTAAACTTAAACGTACGCAGCGTCAATTAATATATTGCATGATGAATAATACTGATGCTCGACAGTTTGTTAATGAAGTTCCAATTGTTATCTTCGTTGATGACATCTATAATCTTATCGCTAATTATATTAATGAACTATCATTAGCGGATCCGATGTTTAAAATTAGTCAATTAATAAGTTTTGTTCAATCGAATGGCGACAATAAAAATATAATTAATGAAATCATTGGTATTTCGGAAGATGAATCGCTCAGTAAGGATTGTTCTCAAGAAGCAATAAATGAAGTAATTAATATTACACAAAGCGAAATTAATAATAAATTATTCAAAGAGCAGTTTTTCGGTGATATATTTGCAAAAGATGAAATTCAAAGAGCACGAATGCTTGACGATAAAAATAAAAGGAGTATATAAAGATGGAAAGAAAAAAGAAATTAGAAATTGAAAAAGAAGATGAATCATTACCATTTGATGATGAAGATGAAGAATTAGATCTTGATAACGATCCAGTTAATATCGTCGATGAAGAACCAGTAGAATCATTAGATTCAATTAAGAAAAGATTTGAACAAATTGGAAAAAAAGAAGGCGAAATTAGTCAAGAAGATGTTTTTGAAGCATGTGCTCATCTCGATTTATCTGATGAAGAATTAGAAAACTTAATTCAATACTTTAAAGACAAAAAGATTCAAGTTGTTTCAGATGAAGAAGATGAAACAGGATTAGATGATATCGATGTCACTGAAGAAGATTTAGAAAAACTTGAAAAAGAAGATGATTTGGAAGTATTTGATAATGATGATTCTTATAGCGAAGCAATGGAACATATCGATCCAAATCTCGATGCGGATTTAGATCTAATTTCAATGGATTCAGTTAAAATAAATGATCCAGTGAAAATGTATTTAAAACAAATTGGTTGCTATAAATTATTGTCATCCCAAGAAGAAATTGAACTTGCAAAAAGAATTCAACAAGGTGATCAACAAGCTAAAAATAAATTGACACAAGCAAACTTGCGACTCGTTGTCTCAATTGCTAAGCATTATGTTGGTCGAGGAATGTTATTTTTAGATTTAATTCAAGAAGGAAATTTAGGATTAATTAAAGCAGTTGAAAAATTTGATTATACAAAAGGCTTTAAATTTTCAACATATGCAACTTGGTGGATTAAACAAGCGATAACTAGAGCGATAGCGGATCAAGCTAGAACTATTAGAATTCCAGTTCACATGGTTGAGACAATCAATAAAATTACTCGTGTTCAAAGACAATTAGTTCAAGAGAAAGGTCGTGAACCAACCGCTGAAGAGATTGCAGAAAAATTGGATGGAACCCTTTCCGCAGATCGTGTTCGTGAAATTCAAAAAATTGCTTTAGATCCAGTTTCCTTAGAAACTCCAATCGGTGAAGAAGATGATTCTCACTTAGGCGATTTTATTGAAGATAAAGATGCTGTTTCACCTTCTGATTATACGACAAAGAGTTTATTAAAAGATGAATTACGCTCAGTGATGAAAGAATTGACAGATCGTGAAGAAAGAGTTCTTCGTTTACGATATGGATTAGACGATGATCGTCCTCGTACCTTGGAAGAAGTTGGCAAAGAATTTGGAGTTACTAGAGAAAGAATAAGACAAATTGAAGCTAAAGCAATTCGTAAATTGCGTCATCCTGCTCGTTCAAAACGATTTGGAGACTATAAAGACTAAAGATGATTGACCTTTCAAAAAGACTAGAATTTATTGCTAGCTTTGTCGATGAAGGTATGCTTATTGGTGATATCGGTTCAGATCATGGTTATTTACCTTTATATTTATTGGAAAATGATAAAGTAGATTATATTTACGCTTGCGATAATAAAAAAGGACCATATCATAATTTGACGAAAGCATTTTTAAATATTGATAAGAAAAAATATGATATCGCCTTAGAAGATGGTATTAATCATCTTCCGAGTAGAGTTAATACTGTGATATTAACTGGAATGGGTGGAGATTTAATTGTCAATATCTTGAAAAATAATGATTATTTGACCAATGTTGAATATCTTATTTTATCGCCTCAGCATAATATCAAAGGAGTTAGAAAATTTGTCACGGAGAATGGCTACAAAATAATTGATGAAGGAATCGTATATGATGAAAAATATTACGAAATTATTAAATGCCAAAAAGGAGAACAAAAACTAAATAAAGCTCAAAAATATTTTGGCCCGATTAATTTAAAACGAAAAGACAAAGTCTTTATTAATATGTATCAAGCGAAGATTCTAGAACTTAAAAAAATATTATCAATCGAGATGATATCATCATCAAGGCGAAAAGAAATTGAAGATGAAATAAATTTTATATTAGAAGAGGTTATTCAAAATGGACAGTAAAAAATTAATCAGAAAATTATGGAAAATGTTTCCTTTAAAAATCGCTAAAAAATATCATGATTATGTCGGATTAATGGTAAGTCATGTTCATGAATCTACTAATAAGATTGTCTTATGCTTAGATGTATCAAATGAAGTAATTTCGCAGGCAATTAATGAAAAGGCCGATTTAATTATCTCTCATCATCCATTCATTTATGGTAAAAAGAAATTTGTCTTGAATGATCCTTTAAAAAAAGAAATGTATGAGAAATTGGAAAAAGCCAATATTCCTGTTTATTCCTTTCATACTAATTTTGATGAAGGAAAAAATGGTATGAACGATGCTTTAGCACAAAAGTTAGAGTTAAATGATATCGTTCCAATTAATAATTTACCAATGGCTAGAAAAGGAAAACTTTCTTCTTCGATGGATGTTCATGATTTTGTTAAATACGCGCTTGAAAAATTAAATCTCGATTATGGCCAATTGCTAGTCGGCGAGAAAAAAATTATCAATATGGTTGGAATTTTAGGTGGAGCAGGTTCTCGTGAATATTCGTTTGCTTATGAAGATAATTGTGATATTTATATTTCAGGGGATACTCCATATCATATCCGTAAAGAAATTATTGAAAAGAAATTAACATATTTAAATTTAGATCATGAGGTGGAGAAGATATTTATCTCCCAAATGAAAAAAATTCTCTTATCAATTGATGAGACATTACAAATCATTGAAGTGGATGATGTAGTCCAAGCCGAGATAATTATTAAATAGATTTTAAGTAATCAATGATTGGATTTATTACTTCATCTGGAGTGGAAGCTCCTGCAGTAATGAATCCTTTTTTATATTTATTTAAAGGTAAAGATTTAACTTCATCTAATGATGAAATTTGATAACAATTATGATTTAATTTTTTTCCAATCTCAAATAATCTAGTGGAATTAGATGAATATTTATCACCGATTATTAAGATAAAATCTTGATTATTATATTCTAGTAAAGCATTTTGTCTTTTAGAGGTTGAAGTACAGACACCATTAATAATTTTTAAATTAGAAATGCGCTTTTTTAATTGCTCATAGATGGTTTTCAATTCTTCTTGGGCTAAAGTAGTTTGATTGATGACATCAGCATTATCAACATTTTGAATAACATCATAGTTTGGATTTTTATAGTCGATAAAAATTATCTGTTTAGAAATGCTTAAACTTGCAATAGTTTCAGGATGATTATTGATGCCAATATAGATTATAGTGCGTTTATTTTTAATTGAATTGCGGATAAGATTATTATTTAATTTAACTTTAGGACAAGCGCTATCGATGATAGTTAAGTTCTTACTTTTAGCAAGATCTTCTAATTTTGAATCATGACCATGAGCTGAAAAAATGATTATTCCATCATTTATTGAAGATATTTTTTCTTCATCAGAACGAGAATCATCTAATATAATTATCCCTTTTCTTTCTAAATTTTGACAAATATAATCATTATGAACTAGATGATTTAGAAGATAAATTTTTTGTCTAGGGTATTGTTTTAAAGCGTAATCGACGATATTTAAAGCGTATTTCACTCCTTGACAAAGACCATATGTGCTAGCTAATATTATTTCCATATAATTATTTTATTCAAATTATAAAAATAATTAAAGGAAAAATGGTTTGGATTGAGTATTATTTGTTCGATAGGTTTGCTCTTCATACATTTTATTTTCAGATTTATTATCTTTAGTTTCATCATCGACAATTTCTACTTCAACATGTTCAACTTTAGTATTTGTAGTGGTTTTCTTGTTGAAATAATTAGTCACTGAAGATAACATTGATTTACCTTGGTCGATGATAGGTTTAACTTTCTTATAAAGAGGAATGATTGAAGAAATAGTATCAACACTTTTCTCAGCGGAAGAAATCATCTGCGACATTGAAAATGATTTTCTGCCATTTAAGGGATTAATATGCGTTCTTTGAGAAGGAATATTAATCGGATTTCTATAAGGATAGTTATAATTAAAATTAGGATTATACATTTTATCACCACTTTATTTTATTCATATATAGGCAAAAGTGTTAATTTATCGATGATAAAATCTTTAAAACAAGAAGTTGGCATTGTATAATATGATATACGTTGGAGGACATGTTATGGATTTAAATAAATATATTGCGGTTATAAATGGATATCCTAAAGAGGGAATATCTTTTAAAGATGTCACGCCACTTTTACAAAATCCGGAAGCATTTAATTATGCAATCGATGAGTTAGTTAAATTTGTCAAAGAAGTTAAGGCGGACGTTGTAATTGGCCCAGAAGCACGAGGATTTATTTTTGGCGCTCCTGTAGCGGCAAAAGCAAATATTGGATTTGTTCCAGTTAGAAAGCCTAATAAGTTACCACGTGAAACAATATCATATACTTATAAACTAGAATATGGTAATGATACCTTGTGCATGCATAAAGATGCAATCAAAAAAGGTGCAAGAGTAGTCATCATCGATGATTTAGTAGCAATCGGAGGCACGATTAATGCCGTTATGCATATGGTTGAAGAACTCGGTGGTATAACTTGTGGAGTAGGCTGTGTTATTGCCTTAGATGGCTTAGCTGGTATTAAAGAAATTCCTAATAAATGTCCATTTAAAGCTTTATTGACACTTTCAGATGAGGAGTAATAATGGGAGACAAATTCGTTTATCCTAAACATACCTTTGCTGACGTTGAAAACAAATTTGAAAACTATATTCATAATGAAGAAGATATTAAAAGAATTAAAATGGCTTTTGAATTTGCTGATGAAAAGCATGCTGGGCAATTTCGTAAATCAGGGGAACCTTATATTATTCATATTATTGAGGTTGCCTATATTTTAAGTGAATTAAATGCGGGACCATCAACCTTAATTGCGGGGATATTGCATGACACTATTGAAGATTGTAATGTAACAATTAAGGAAATTGCTGAAAAATTTTCAATTGAAATAGCAACTCTAGTGGATGCTTTAACTAAAATTAAGGCCTTATCTCATCGTAATGAGAAAGATTTTCAAGCGGAATCGCATCGTAAGATTTTTATCGCGATGGCTAGAGATGTGCGTGTTATCATTATAAAATTAGCGGATAGATTGCACAATATGCGCACATTACAATTTCAGCCCGAAGAAAAGCAAACCCGTATCGCTCGTGAAACCTTAGAGGTTTACGCGCCAATTGCTCATCGTCTTGGTATTAATAATATTAAGACCGAATTAGAAAATATTTCTTTATATTATCTCGATAGACAAAAATATGAAGAAATTGAAGATTTATTGAATTCAAATACTCAAAATCGCAAAAAGAATATTTCAAATATGCAAAAGAAAATTGCAGATATGCTGATTTCAAAGCATATCAAATTTGAAATTTCCGCACGTATTAAATCGATATATTCAATCTATAAGAAAATATATGTCAAAGACCGCAAGTTTGAAGAGATATATGATATTATGGCGTTAAGAATAATTACTGAGAACGAGGTTAATTGCTATGAGATTCTCGGTTATATTCATAGCATTTATAAACCTATTCCAGGTAGATTTAAAGATTATATCGCCATGCCAAAGCCAAATATGTATCAGTCTTTACATACGACAATTATCGCTAATGATGGTAATATTTATGAGATTCAAATCCGTACAAAAGAGATGGATGCTATTGCTGAAAGTGGTGTTGCTGCGCACTGGCGATATAAAGAAAATGAAAAATACGATCCAAAAAAAGAACAAAAGGAAATCGAGGAGAAATTGCATTGGTTAAGTGATTTTAAGGCAATTGAAAATATTAATTCCGATGCCTATGATTATATGCAAGCTTTGCAAAAAGATATATTTGATGCAAATGTTTACGTTTTTACTCCAATGGGAAAAGTAATCGATTTACCAACTGGAGCGACCCCTTTAGATTTTGCTTACAAAATTCACACCAAGGTTGGAGATACTGCTGTAGGAGCATTAGTTAATGGTGTTTTAGTCCCATTATCAACTACATTAGCAACTGGCGATGTTTGTGAGATTAAAACGTCTAAAAACTCTCCTGGTCCAAATGAAGGTTGGCTTAATATTGTCACCACTAGTTTTGCTAAAAATCATATTAGAAAATTTTTAGCTAAGAAGAATGAAGCTATTTTCCGTGAAGAATCAATTGAACGCGGACATAATTTGCTACTAGAAGAATTTAAAGATTATGGATTCACTGATAAGCAGATGATAAAATTAGTCTCTGATGACAAGGTTTTATCGCGATATACCGCGGGAAGTATTGATGATCTTTATGCTAGAATTGGTACTAAGAATTTAATTCCGGCAAATGTAATCGACTTTTTAGAAATTAAAAAATTTTCTGATGAGGCTAGCTTAAGCAAATTCTTAGAAAAAAACACGATTAAAGGCCATAAAAGTTTATCTAAGCAATCTATTTTAGTCAATGGAGCGAGCAATGTAAAAATTAATGTTTCACCATGTTGTTCACCTCTTCCAGGTGATAAGATCATTGGTTATGTTTCACGTGGACAAGGAATAAAAGTGCATTGTATCGACTGTCCAAATATTCAAGAAGGTAAGCGTCTTATTCAAGTCGCATGGAACCCAAGTGCTGAAGAAGCCTTATATCCAGTTAATATTGCTATCAATGCAAATGATAGAAATAATCTGTTGGTCGATATCATGAACTTATTTTCACAAGATAAAGTTCCATGTCAAAAAATAAATGCTAAAATTCATAAAGAGACCGCCACCGCGGTTATATCAGCGACAATTTTATTAAAAAATACTTTGCAAATGGGTGATGTCTTCAATCACATTGTCAATGTTGATGGGGTCTATGAAGTAAAGAGGATAACTAAATAATGGATAAAAAGAAAACATCAAAAAAAGTTGTTAATCAAAGGAAATTGCATGAATATCCCGTTAAAGAAAGTGGACGATTGATTGATTTCTTGATTGCTACTTTTCCTGAAAAATCACGTAATAATATAAAATCACTATTATCAAGAAATTTAGTGTTAGTTAATGGAGCGCCAGTTTCACAATTTGATTTTGAAGTTGTAAAAAGCGATATCATTCAAATTTCACCGGTTTCAGTAATGCGCACCAAACAAAAAGCTTCAAAGATAAAAATAATTTATGAAGATGATGAAATATTAGTAATCGATAAACCATCGGGGTTATTATCAGTAGCGTCAGATAAAGAAAAAACAATCACAGCTTATCGGCTTTGTTTAGACTATATTAGAGAAAAAAATCCTCGATCACGAATTTTTGTGACACATCGTATTGATAAAGAAACTTCAGGAATTCTTCTTTTTAGCAAAAATGAAAAATTGCGTAATGCTTTTCAAGATAATTGGAATGATTTAGTAAAAATCAGAGAATACATCGCTTTGGTAGATGGAAAAGTTGAAAAAACTTCAGATACAATTACTTCTTGGCTACGCGAGAGTGATACCAACATGATGTATTCAGCTAGAAAAAAAGGTGATGGACAAAAAGCCACCACAAATTATAAATTGATTACTCAAAATGAAAAGTATTCACTTTTAGATGTTTTTATCGATTCAGGCAGAAAAAATCAGATTAGAGTTCATATGCATGATATTAAACATCCAATCGTGGGTGATGATAAATATGGCTCTTCTACCGATCCAATAAAAAGATTAGGTCTTCATGCTCGCAAACTAGTTTTAAAACATCCATTTACTAATAAAGAGATGTCATTTGTAAGTAATGACTATAAAGAATTTGAAAAGGTCTTTACCAAGGGATTCGTTGAAGCCAAACCGCGAAAAGAGGTTATTAAGCTCTTTAATAAAAATAAAAATGTTACTTGAAAAAGTAAATGCAACAATTAATACCTAAACAAAAAAATAAAATAAAAAAATAATTAGAAAGGGTAAAAACTTTGTATAAGAAGTAAAAAGACTCTTTTTAAATATTTCATAAGGAGTATAAT